>CALUUL010000004.1 GCA_944323945.1 Candidatus Gastranaerophilales bacterium | reverse complement strand
CTAGCAGCATCACAAGGACGTTACCTCTGTCTTACTGCAAGGAATAGTGATTTGGTTTATGAGGGACAACAAATTTCACAACAAAGATTGGCTCTTACAAATGAAACACAAGAGGTTGCGGACAAGTATAATGAAGCAATGAATAATAAAATTATGCAGGCAAATACTGCAGATGGTGTTACTCAGCAATTGACTTATGATATTCTTACAAGCCAAAATCCATATTCTGGTTTGGGGATGCGTCTTGTTGATGTAAATGGAAATGTTGTAATCCCAGGAGAATATATTGAAGTTTCATCTAAAGAAAAACAAGAAGCGACCGATGGTGAAGAATCGCTATCTGATAATTATAATTCTTCTAAAAAATATACATCTAAAGATGATTTTATAGCTAAATATTTCCCAGATATAACAGGAGATGCATTAACTGATTTGAATAGTAAGTCATTGTTAGAGTTGTGCAATTATTATAATGAACAAAATCCAGAATCAGATTTAAATGTAGTCTATAAAGATAAAACTAGTTCTGAACTTGTAAGTGATGGTGAACATGTTGTAAAAGATGCCAATTGTATGGATCCATTATATTTGCAAGAAATGTTATCAACTGGTCAATGGTTAATTCAGCAAGCAAATCCAAATGAAGAATCAGGTTGGGATGAGATTACTTGGCAAGGTTCCAGCTTGATATCTGAAGTTTATTATACTGCAGATGATGCTGCGGCTGAAGCAGAATATGAATCAGAGATGACTAGAATTCAAAAACAGGATAAATTATTAGAATTAAGATTAGAACAAGTTCAAACTCAGCAAAGTTCTGTAGAAAAAGAGATGGAATCAGTAAAACAAATTATAGACAAAAATATAGAAGATTCTTTCAAAACATTTGCTTAATTTATATGATTTATATATATTGTTTACTTTGGATCGTTTTTTCAAAATCGATCCATTTATTTTGCAAAATAAGTTATATTGATTCTTGCTAAGATGTTATTAAATCCTTTGTGAGTATGATTTGTATAATAATTATCATGTAGTATAATAATTGAGCGAGAGTTACGATTGAGATTATCACTTCATAAAAGAAGGTTCTGATGCAGCTTTTAGAAGTCAAAAATGATATAGCTAAAATAATATATAATCCTGCAGAAAATCATCTGCTTCCGTCTGATTTCCTTTTTATAGAGGATTCTAATCAAAAATTAATTGCTCAGATTATAAATATTGCAACAACAGATAATTCAAATAATAATTTAGCTGATGTAAGATTGTCTCTCTCAATCGATAAAGATGATAATTTATCGTATTATAATGGTTATATCCCTTCTAAAACTTCAAGTGTTGTATATATCAATCCTGATGAAATAATTGAACTTATAAAAGGCTCTGGAGAATGTATATATTTTGGAAATTTATCTAATCATTCAGAGAATTTTGTTAAATTATCAAGATCTTTTATTGATGATAGAGTATACATTCAGTCAGATAGAGATGATAAAACTAAAATACTTATACAAAATATTATTTCAGAGTTATATAATAAGCAAAAAACAATAGTATTATTGGATTTTGATGGTAGATATAGTTCTATAGTTAATGTTCCAAAATTGAAAATTTCTGAAAGTTTTAAGCTTCCTTTAAACATTGAGGCATTCAATACAATACTAGAAAATGATATAAATGATTGTCCAATTGAAGATAAGGCAGTTATTCAAAGTATAGTTCTAGAACTGCGAGAATATCTAAAAACATTAGAAAATAAGTTTTTACCGTTTACTTTATTTAAAAATGTTGTAGATAATGAATTTATGTCTAATCCAATATCAGGGTTAATGCTTTTACGAAATAAATTGTGGTTGTATGCTCAAGAAAGTATTTTTGCTGAAAGTAAGACACAATTCGATATTATAAATGCTATTCTTGAAAATCAAAATATTTTGATTATTGATGCATCTGCTTTAGAAGAAAAATGGTACAAATTTGCAATACAATCAATTCTTGAACTTATAGGTAAAAAATGTTATTTTGTATTATCATTAAATGATGTTCCTTTGGACAAAAAAGCTATAATAAATATTTATAATAAACAAAATATTATTCCTGTTGTTTCGACAAGTTATAATAGTGATTATAGACAAGTATTAAAGTCTGTATGTAGAAATCAGGTATTATTTAAGCCTTCGAAATATATTTGTGATGATGAAGCATATAGTTTGTTATTAAATAAAATAAATTCGGGTGAATTTATTGTATATGGTGAGTCAACATTATATTTGCCTCTAATAATAGATTTACAAGTATTTGACTCATCTACATCTGATGATGTTATAGAAAATGATATAAAAAAAGATGTTGATAAATTGTTGTCATCTTCTCAGACTATAATTCCAAATGAGATAGTAATTAGTAATGACATTCAAAATAAGGCTTCTATTGAAAATAGTAATGATGTTCTATGTGATGATAATGATATAATAGATGATGATTTTAAAGATTCAGATTTGGATTTTTTAGAAGAGCAAAATCAAGAACAAATTACGTTGGATGATATAAAAAATAAAAAAACAACGAAAGAACTAAATACTCAGGAATATGATGTTTTTAGACCAATGTCTGTCCAAGAAAATGTTGACCAAAAGAGTGTTGATATTTCTAGCAAAAAGCAAGATTCGGAAATTAAGAATAATATAGAAAACAATAATGATATTTTGGAAAGTCTTGATGTCAATAATGTTGGTTCAAATGAACAAGATGTTATTTTGCCAATGGGCGTTTCGTCTTCTTTAAAAGAAGAAAATGAAGTTTTAATTGAAGAAGATGCGAAAAAAGAAATTAATAATAATGATATAAATATTTCTGAAGCAGAAACTGTCGAAGAAAAAACGAATGATGAACTCGTTGATATTGATGATGTTATAAATGATATATCTTTAAATAAAGTTGATGTAAATAAAAATAAAGAAGAAAAAGTTGAAGATGAATTGAAAGAACCTTTTGTTGTAGAACTAGAAACAGATGAAGTTCCGCCGCCAATAAAAGAAAATGTAGGAGTAAAAAATTCTCCAGATATTCCTGTTTATGAGACGGATAATTCTTCTGAAATTAAAATTAGTGATATTCCATTCAAAATTGGAGATAAGGTATATCATCCAAAGCATGGGTATGGTGTAATAGAAGGTTTTGCAAACTACAGTAACAAGATATTGTTTTGTCAGATAGAATTTGAAAATGTAGGAAGACGGATTTTAGATCCTCGCATATCGGGAATAGAAAAAGTTTCATAATAAAAAAAGAAGCAATTTGCTTCTTTTTTTATTATTGTGTATTAATTATATTATTTTAAAGCTTCAGATGCTTTTGTTGCAGCTTCTTGTACTTTTGGATCTTCATCTGCTTTAGCTAAGTCAAAAATAGTTTGTAGATCTGCTTTATATTCTGGTCTTGCTATATGTGATAGAGAAGCAAGAGCACCTATTCTTAACATTGGATTAGGATTTGCTTTTGCAGTATCTATAACTTTATCAATACAAGGTAAATCTTTAAGTTCTAAAGCTTTTCCATTTCTTTTTTCCAATTCGTTGTTCAAACGTTCTTGCATATATGATATTGTGTATAAAGCATATTGTTTATTAATTTCAGCTTTTTCTAAAGGAGTAGGAGTTGAAGCTTTAGTTTTTTCTTCTTCAGTTAATTGTTCTTGAGGTTTTTGTCTTAATTGAATTACTTCAGGAGTTGGTGCTTCTAATGAAGAAGTATCTTTATTTATTACATCAACAAGAGCATCAAAAACTTGTGTATCAAGTAAAACAGGACCATTATTTGCATCATTTTTTACTGTTTCTGCAATTTCTTCAATTGCTTTTTTTTGAGCATCTAAGTCATTTGTTTTTAGTTTACCAGCAAATGTAGCCGGATCTATATTTGTAGTTTGTGCACCCGGTTCATTTACAACAGGTGTTGTCGCTGGTGTCATATTTTGTTGTTGCACATTAGTTTGGTTTTGTACTGCTTGGGGTTCAGTTGTAATTTGTGGTGCAGGTATGTTTGGAACTTCATTTACCATTTGAGGTGCTTGTTGTGTTTGAGGTGCTTGAACTATTGCTTGTGAAGCAGGAAATGGGACTGTGTATTGCGGAATTACAACTGGTTGTTGAACAGGAACAAATTGCGCAGGCATTTGATAACCATTTTGTTGAGGAGAAATGCCTTGACCTTGTGGATTTAATATTTCTATATTTACACCATTAAATTGAGATTTGTCAGTAGGATAAGATTGAGCAGGCATATAACTGCTACTTGTTGGGTAGTTATATATAATACCCGGCATTTGTTGGTTTTGATTATTATATTGAACCGGATTATATGCACCTTGTTGATAGCCTGTTTGCATTGGTTGTTGAGCCGGCATATATTGTAATTGTGGTGCTTGTATCATTGTTTACTCCTTATTTACTATCTTAAAATACTAACATTTTATTAATGTCCACTCTCATAAATGCTTGTGATGTAAAAAAATTGCTAAAATAAATTTTTATAATTTTCTTATAAATATTAAAATTGATTAAATTCTTAGTCTTTCTAAGATAAAAAGCTATTTACAAAACTTAATATTTTAGCTTGCTTTTAATCAAAAAGAATATTTCTTGACATGCTTTGTACAATTTTTTTATTTAATGTAAAATAAAGCATGTAGGGTTTTTATTTAGGTTATGAGTGTGGAGAAGAAAGATACATATAAATTTAATATAAAGGATTATCAAGAACTGATAGATACTTTAGCCAAGGTAGAGTATAAAAAATTATCTTCTAAACATCTTATAGATTTTTCTGAACTTGTTAATATTGGTACACAAGTTATACATAGGTTGTGTTCAAACTCTGATCCTGATAAATATAACAAGTCATATTTATCGACAGCTATAAAGTGGGCAATACGCAATGAGGTTAGACGTAGGTATAAATGGTATGTTTTAAAAAACCAGCAAGAAAATGTGGTTATTAATGAAGAAAATCAATGTAGTATCAGAGAGGCTGTTTATAAAACTATTCTTTCTGTTGATGAAATGGCAGAAGGTGATAATCCGACTCAGATAAGGGATAATAAACGTAATCCAGAAGAGACGATTTTATTTTCGGAACTTAGTGAAAGTATTAAACATGCAATTAAGAATCTTCCTCCTAGGGAAAGAGAACTTATAGAATGTAAATTCTTTAATGATAAAAAGTTAAGAGAAATTTCTGAGGAATTTAATTTATCTCCATCTAGAATTTCAAGAATAATTCAATCAGGTTTAAATAAAATAAGAAAAGAGTTAGTTAAACAAAATTTAGTATAAAACAGTGTATATGGCATTGTTTTTTTGTAAAGGAGAGAGATATGTCGAAATTAGTAAGTGGAATTATGTCATACATATTACCGCCATCAAATGATGTTTTTTATTCATTGTTTGAAGAAGGAACAAAATGTTGTAAACAGGCAGCAATACTCTTCAATGAGATAATGGAAAAAGGTATTACTGAAGAGCATATTGCAATGGCCAGACAATATAAACATGCAAGTGTAAAAAATATAAAAAAGACATTAGAAGTTTTAGATACGTCTTTTGTCACACCAATAGATAGAGAAGATATTCAAGAAATAGCTACATTATTAAATAAAATTACAAAAAAAATAACGAAAGCGTGCTTGAATTTGAAGGTTTATAGATTGGATTCATATACTGAAAACTTGAAAAATCAAGCTCAAACCTTAATTGCAGCGACTTCTGAATTGGAGCAAATTTTTGCTAATTTTAAAAAACCAACAATTTCAGATATGACTGCAAAAAATTTAAAAATGAAAGAAATTGAAACTCGCGGTGATGAAATATTATATGCAGCTACAGAAGCATTATTCTCCGGTAAATATGATGCCTTGAATGTTATAAAACTTAGAGATATTCATAAGGATTTGGAAAATGCTTTAGATGCTTGTTATAGTGTTTCGGATGCTGTAGTAAGTGTTGTTTTAAAAATGAGTTAACAGAGGTTTATTATGACATTTACTATATTATTATTAATAGCTGTAATAATTGTAGCTTTGGCTTTTGAGTACATAAACGGATTTCATGATTGTGCAAATTCAATTGCATCAATAGTTTCAACAAAGGTATTATCTCCAAGACAGGCTGTATTGTTTGGCGCTGTTTTAGAATGTATCGGTGCTTTACTTGGAGTTAATGTAGCAAAAACAATAGGGGCAGGAATTATAGCAAGTGATGCAATAACTTTACAGGTTATATTTTGTGCTTTACTTGCTGCTGTAATATGGAATTTGATAACATGGTGGTTTGGTCTTCCGTCCAGTTCTTCACATGCATTAATCGGAGGACTTTTAGGTGCAACTTTTATACATGCCGGACTTAATCCCATTCATTTCGTTGTATTGGTTGAAAAAATTATAATACCAATGTTTGCTTCACCTGTTATTGGTTTTATTATTGGATTTATGGTTATGTGTGCATTTTTGAGATTGTTCTATAAAATTAAGCCGGATGTTATAAACAGAAGATTTAAGAAGATACAATTAATAACATCAGGATTAATGGCATTAAGTCATGGCTTAAATGATGCACAAAAAACAATGGGTGTAATTACAATGGCTCTTGTAACAGGCGGTGTAATTGTAATGGAAACCGGTGAATTCAATATTCCGATATATGTAAAATTAATCTGTGCGTTTACGATGGCGATGGGCACAATGTCAGGTGGTTGGAAAATTATTAAAACAATGGGAAGTAAAATTATAAAGTTGAAGCCGATTAGCGGAGCAGCAGCTGATTTTGCAGCTTCCTTAATTGTTTTGGTCGCTTCGCATTTCGGAATTCCATTAAGTACGACTCATGTTGTTTCAACTTCCATTATGGGTGTTGGTTCTGCTATAAAAGGAGGTAATATCAGAACTAATATAATTGGTAATATAGTTACAGCTTGGATTCTAACTATCCCTTGTTGTGTTATACTTTCAATAGTTCTATACTCAACATTAAAGTTGATTCCACATTAAAGAAGGGTAAATATATGACAATACATAAAATACAATTTCAAACACAAGGTACTTGTTGCGCATTAATGAATGTTGTAATTGAAGATAATATAATACAAGATGTTGAATTTCTTGGCGGTTGTATGGGAAATTTAGCTGGTATAAGAAATTTGGTAAAAGGTATGTCTGTTGATTCTGTAATAGAAAAACTTCAAGGTATCAAATGCGGGTCTAAAAATACAAGTTGTCCGGACCAACTTTCAAAATGCTTATTGGAATATAAAAAACAAGTTGCAAGTGAATTTGTAAAATAGTATAAAAATATATATTTTTATTTTATAATATATATATTAAGTGAGGATATATTGTGTCTATAGAATTAGAAAATAAGCAAGGATTGATTGCCGGTGATGGACAGCTGCCCGTTAGTTTGGCTAAAAATGCTAAGGAAAATGGATTTGAAGTAATAGCAATTGCTCTTTCACCGGATAACAGAAATGAATTAAAAAAATATTGTTCAAAAGTATATGATTTAGCTCCCGGAGAACTTCTTAAAATAAAAAAAGTTCTTGAAACAGAAGGGATTAAGCAGTTAACTTTTATAGGAAAAGTTTCAAAGAGTTTAGTTGTAAGAAGACCTAAATTTGATTCTTTGGCGATAGAATTTCTAAAACAAGCTACAAGGCTTAATGATGACGCGATAATGTTATTTTTAGTTGATGAGTTGCAAAAACTTGGTATTACAGTCTTAGATCAAACTATATTTATTAAAAATTTAATGGTTCCACGTGGTGTGTTGGGTAAAATTCAACCAACAGAAGCTCAGTTATCTGATGTTGAATATGGTTATAAAATTGCAAAAGAAATGGGCGAACTTGATATTGGTCAGTCTGTTGTAATAAAAGATAGAATGATTATGGCAATTGAAGCTATTGAAGGTACTGATAAATGTATAAAACGTGGTTGTAAATTGGGTAAAAAAGATTCTGTAATAGTAAAAGTTTCAAAGCCAAAACAAGATAAACGTTTTGATATTCCTGCTTTTGGACTAAAAACTTTAAAAACAATGAAGAGATATCATGCAAAATTAATAGCAGTTGAAGCGAATGAAACAATTCTTGTTGATTTAGAAAAAACTATTGAATATGCAGATAAGAATAATATTGTAGTAATGGCAGTATGAAAAAATTATTTATAATTACAGGTGAATATTCTGGTGATAGACACGCTGCAGATGTAGTAAAAGAGATAAAAAAAATTGCTCCAGATATACAGATTGAGGCAGTTGGTGGCTCTAATCTTTCAAATGTTGGTGTGAAGTTATATTGCGATCACTCTAAAATGTCTGCTATGGGTTTTAATATTAGTATTATATTGTCACATATTAATTTAGGTAAGAAAATTGCTTCTTATTTGAAAAATGAGTATAAACCGGATATGGTTTTGATGGTTGACTATGGGGGATTTAATCTTAATCTTTCAAAATTGCTTTCTAAATATGGGTTTAAAATATACTATTATATTCCACCTCAGATATGGGCATCAAGAAAGTGGCGATTAAATACAGTAAAAAAGAATATAAATAAAGTATTAACAATATTTCCTTTCGAAAAAGAAATGTATGATAAAATCGGTGTTGATGCGGAGTTTGTTGGACATCCATTATTGGCAGAAATTCCAGATAAGGTCAATAAAATTGAGTTTTTCTCTCAAAATGATTTTGATATAAACAGAAAGTTGGTATCTATTTTCCCTGGATCAAGGAAATTTGAAATAAATAATCTTCTGACGTTATTTTTAGAGTCTGCAAAGTTATTAAAGAAAAAAAATCCTAATATTCAATTTGCATTGGCACAGGCTCCAAGTATTAAAGATGAACTTATAAACCCTGTTTTGGAAAAATATAAAGATTTAGATATAAAAGTTCTAAAAAATAAAAATTATGAATTGTTGTCATCATCAGATGCTCTTATACTTGCATCCGGTACGGTCGCTCTTGAAGCTGCTCTGTATAATACCCCTATGATTATTAGTTATAAAGGTCCAATGTTTTTATATTTAATATATATGCTTGTTAGATGTATAAAAAGAGTTTGTCTTCCTAATATTATTTTGAATCAGGATATTGTTCCTGAATTATTGCAGTTTAAAGCAAAACCTAAATTTATTTTTGAATCTGTAAATAAGATTCTAAATGATGAGGATTATAAAAATAAAATGATACATATGTTGAAAAATGTAAAGCAACAATTAGTAACATCTGGAGCTGCCCAAAAATCGGCTGAAATAATTGTAAATAATATCTAAAGGATATATTCTGGAATTTTGATTTTGCAAAATTATTATGTTATGTTAAGATATTTTTGTAACAGTTTATTACAAAATCGCAACTTTTTTAATTTATAGACTTATAATAAAACGTATTCAGGATTGGTTAATGCAAAAAGATAATAAAATAAAAGATTCAAGTAAGCAAAGTAGAAGTTTCTCTCCCTCAAATTCAATAATAACAAATCCAATTGATAAAAGTGGTTTGGTTGCTAAAATAAATATACTGGGGAGTGGAATGAATTCTGTTAATACTTCTCACGGTATAATTAGTCACCATTGTGAGAAAACATATGGTATTGTTGATTATGCAGGTTTTATTAAAGAAACCAATGACATTATAAAAAATCATAGTGATATTAAAGCTTCATTGAATGCTTTTCATAATATGTTTACATCTAGGTTAAATTGTTCATATACAGCTTTAGGTTTAATTAATGAAAAATCTAATTCTATAAATATAAAACTTTTAGATAAAAATTCTAATGTATATTCATTTAAAGTTTTTATGAGTGATAAGGATAATGAAATTGTTAAGGCCATAATAAATGGAGAAGTTTCGATAGTTCAAAATTCAGCATTCCTTAAACTTCCATCATTAGTTAATTTACCTTGTGTAATCGTTCCAATACAAATACAGGGTAAAAACATCTGTGTTGCTATGGCAAGTGATTATAATGTTCAAAATCATATTAATTTATATCAAATGTCTGCTACAAACTTAGGCTTGTTGGTTCAGAATTCAATTTTATCCGAAAAAGTTGCTCAAAGTTCATATATGGATGGTCTAACTAATTTGTATTCGCATAGAAGATTTCATGAATTATTATCACAAGAGTTAGCATATGCAGAAATACATAAAACAAAAGTATCTGTTATTATTTTTGATATTAATAATATGGGTGAAATAAATAGAGAATATGGACATTCAAAAGGTGATGAAGTAATTAAGTTAGTAGCAAACAAGATAAATGAAAATATTAAGAAACAAGATATTGCAGCCAGATATGGTGGTGATAAAATTTCTGTAATATTGAGAAATGTTAATGCTGAAGAAGCAAAATATATGGCTGAATATTTGACATATACATTATCTTGTTGCCTAATTGATGATATTGGACCAATTAACAAAGTGTCTGTTGGAATTGCTACTTATCCTGATGATTCAATGGATAAAGAAAAGTTATTAATATTAGCGGAACAGGCTGTATTGGTATCAAAGACCAAAGGTTATAACAATGGACGGTCAACAATTGTTTCAACTCAAGATTATGATTTCTGGGATGATACGGCTTTAAATTCTTTTGCAACTGTAATGGCAAAAAGGCATTCTCAATTAGGAATTAATTTTGAGGAAGCTTTAGTTGAGCAGTTCCAAAATGAGAATATTATTTCACAAAATCATTTAATAGAAGTTGTAACTTCTTTGGCGAGTGCAATAGATGCTAAGGATGAATATACAAAAGACCATTCTTCTTCTGTATCAAGATATTCGGTTGCGTTGGCTAAGGCAATTAATTTACCGGATAAAGAAGTTGAACGTATAAAACTTGGAGCGTTGCTTCATGATATTGGTAAAATAGGAATTCCTGAATATGTTCTAACAAAACCGGATAAATTAACGGCAGAAGAATTTAAAATTATACAAAATCATCCAACAATTGGTGTTGAAAAGATATTAGAACCGAACCCATTATTGCACGATTTAATACCAATTGTAAAATATCATCATGAACAATGGAATGGAAAAGGATATCCTTGTGGATTAAAAGGAGAAGAAATACCCTTAGCAGCAAGAATTGTGGCTATAGCAGATACTTATCATGCATTAATTAGTGATAGACCATATAGAAAAGGAATGAGCTTCGAAAAAGCCTGCTCAATACTTGAAGAAGGAGCTGGTATTCAGTGGGATAAGGAATTGGTAAGACAATTTATTTCAATTGCACCATCTTTAGCTACGAAAATTTAAGTTATTTTGTTTTATGATAAAATGGAAGTTCAGAACTAGTATCTAATCTTTTTGCATCTTTTCTGAAAATTCTTGATTTATAAATACCGGTATATGCCAAGAAATATTTTATACTCACAGCTAAAACGCCAAATCCGTATTTGCAAGAACGTGAAAAATTTATAGATGAAGCTTCCGGAAAATATTTCGTTGGACAGCTTATTTCTCCTATTTTGTAACCATAATAAGTTACTAAGGCTAGCATTTCATTATCAAAAATAAAATCATCATCACAAGATTCCAATGGTAAATTTTCTAGTACATTTCGTTTAAACCCCCTAAATCCTGTATGGTATTCAGATAGATGTTGCCCTAAAAATATATTTTCAAAAGCTGTTAGAAATTTGTTTGCAATGTATTTATATAACGGCATGCCACCTTCAAGTGCATTAGATAACATTCTTGATGCAATTACTGCATCATATTCTTCGAATGCTAACATTGAGGCAATAGCAGGAATTAGCTTAGGTGTATATTGATAATCAGGGTGAAGCATAATAACTATATCCGCATTAGATTTTAAAGCAGCTGTATAGCAAGATTTTTGATTTCCACCATATCCTCTGTTTTCCTTATGTACAATAGTTGTTATATTTAAATCTTTTGCCAAGTCTTTTGTATTATCACTGGATTTATCATCTGTTAATATAATTTCATCAACAATATCTTGATATATTTCACGATAAGTTTTTTCTAATGTTTTTTCAGCATTATAAGCAGGCATAACAACTACAATTTTTTTACCGTTTAGCATAATTCCTCATTTACAAATTGATTTAATAAAATTATATGACAGATTGTTTTTTTTTTCTTGTTGTTAACTTTTGTAAAATAATGTTATAATGTATTAAAGTTTGTAATCTTGATAGTCGATAGTCGAGTTATTGAACGATATTGGTGGTAGTTAATGAGTTCTTGTGAATTAAAAGAAAGTTTAGATGTTGTTTTAAATTTTTCTATGGATGAAAAGAAAACCGTTTTAATAGTTGATGATGAAGAAAATAATTTGCAACTTTTAAAAAGGACATTTAGAGGAAAATATAATATACTAACTGCACATAATGGTGTTGAAGCTTTAGATGTTGTAAAGCAATATGGTGATAAAATAGCATTAATTGTAAGTGACCAAAAAATGCCAGTTATGGAAGGTACCGAATTTTTAAAAAAGGTTCGTGAAACAAATCCTCAGATAATTAAAATATTATTGACCGGTCATGTTGATACTGATATTTTAGTATCTGCAATTAATGATTGTGATTTGTTTCAATATATATTAAAGCCTTTTGAACCGGAAGAGTTAAAAATTGCAGTTGAAAGTGGAATTTCAAAATATTCAATGGCTACTAATAATAAGGTGTTTTATAATGAGTTAAGGGAGTTGTTTTATAAGACAATACGAGCTATATCAAATGCTTTGGATACAAAGGATTCATATACAAATGGTCATTCATTAAGAGTTACATTATATTCAATGATATTGGCAAAAGAACTTAATCTTGATGATTCTTATATGGAAGATATAGAGATAGCTGGGCTATTACATGATATTGGTAAAATTGCTATGCCCAAAAGTATTTTATGTAAAAATGGTAAGCTTACAGATGAAGAGTTTTTGGTTATGAAATCTCACCCTGTAAGAGGAGAAAAAATAGTAATTAATATAAAAAAATTGCAAATGATATCGGAATGGGTAAAAGCTCACCACGAAAAGTGGGATGGAACAGGTTATCCTGATGGCTTAAAAGGAACACAAATTCCGCTTCCAGGTAGGATTATTGCATTAGCAGATACATATGATGCAATGACTTCAACAAGGCCGTATCGTACAGCTTTATCGCATGAAGTTGCTATATCAGAAATTAAACGTTGTTCAGGTACTCAGTTTGATCCTGAACTGGCTGAGCTATTTATAAAACTCGAAGCTAAGATTAATGATGCTAGAATGAATCCTGAAGCAGCATATCAAAAATATTCATTTTTAGTTAAGAATATTGATTTTAAGATATCTTCAGAAGCTACGCAAGTGAGCTGATTGATACAGCTATATTGTTACTAAATTGTTTTTCTAATGATTGAATCATTTCATTTGATGCATTCAACCAGAAATTTGATGAGGCAAGAACTTTTGTTTCTATGCCATTATTATCTGTAATAAATACTAAAGGATCGCTCCCTTTGTACTTAACTAATGTATCTTTAATAGCAATAAATGTTTCGAATGGAATTTCTTTTTTTAGTTTTATTGTTACTATATTACTATTTTCGACAGGTTTTATACTTTCTACAATTATTTGAGGATTACCTTCTTCTCTTTTTTGCAATTTACCAGACATTATTACTTTTTTTTCTTGTTCTATTAGAGAATTACACTCTTGTAGTGTTTTATGGAACGCAACAAAAGCAATTTCTCCTGTTAAATCTTCAATAACTCCTGCTTTTAAAAATTTAGTAGGATCTTTTTTCGTAGGAATTTGTCTTACTGAAGTTAATAAGCCGCAAATAGTAATAAAAGTATCATTTTTGATATTTTCCATATCTGAAATATGGTGAGTTGTTAAGAACGGAAGTTTATCTCTGATTGATTCTAATGGGTGGCTTGTAACGTAAAAACCGAGATATTCTTTTTCAAATTCTTGAATTTCTTTATCTGAAAATTCTTCATTACTTCCATATAATTCAAAAGAACTCATTTGATAGCTGCTTCCACCTATACTTCCTCCCAGTCCTGCAAATAAGCTTACTTGTCCCAGTTCTTTTGCTTCATTTTCTCTAGCTGCAGCGTTTAGTATATTTTCAATATTATTAAATACTTTTTTTCTACAAGGTTCAAGGCAAGTCATAGCACCTGCTTTAGTAAGATTTTCAAGTGCCTTTCTATTTATCACTCTTGGATTAATTCTTTGTGTAAAATCAGCTATTGATTTAAATTCACCGTTTTTAGTTCTTTCTTCTTCTATCTCTTTTAGTACAGCTTCTCCAATTCCTTTAATTGAATTAAGTCCGAATCTTATATTGTCACCGTCAGGAGTGAATTCTGAATTAGATTTATTTATATCTGGAGGAAGTACTTTAATACCTAATTTTTGGGCTTCAGCAATATATAGTTGTGTTTTGGTTTGATCATCTTTTGAATTTGTTAACATTGCTGAAATATATTCAACAGGATAGTGTGCTTTTAAATATGCGGTTTGGTAAGCTACAAAAGCATAACATGCAGAGTGAGATCTATTAAAGCAGTAACTTGCGAAGCTACCAATTTGATCAAAAAGCTCTTTTGCATCTTTTTCACTCATACCTTTACTTACAGCTTTTTCAATGAATGGTCCTTCTAGTTTTACGAGATCTTCAGGGTGCTTTTTAGCCATTATACGTCTTACACCATCTGCGCCGCCAAGTGAATAATCTGCCAGTACTTGGAATATTTGCATGATTTGTTCTTGATATACTAGCGTTCCATAAGTATCTTTTAATACGGGTTCAAGTAAAGGATGTGCATATTTTATTTCTTGTCTTCCGTGTTTTCTTTCTACGAAGTCTTTTACCATACCGGAGCCTAATGGACCGGGACGGAATAATGCAACTAAAGCACCTAAATCTTCAAACACTGATGGTCGTAAATCTTTTACCAGCTGTTTCATACCTGCAGATTCTAACTGGAATACACCATCTGTGCTTCCTGTCATTAACATTTTGTATGTTGCCTCATCATCTAATGGTATGTGGTTTATATCAACGTCTATTCCGTGGCGTTGTTTTATCATATCTAATGTTTGTATGATGATAGTTAAGTTTTTTAGCCCTAAGAAGTCCATTTTTAGAAGACCGACTTTTTCGCAATCTTCCTTTGGATATTCTGTTATTACATTTCCTTCTTTTGCATATTGTACAGGTACAATCTCATTTAATGGATAGTGCGATATAATAACTCCTGCAGCATGCATGCCGGTATTTTGTTTTAGTCCCTCAATGTTTCTTGCTTCATCAATAATTTGTCTTATAAGAGCATCTTCATCATATACTTTTTTAAAATCAGGTGAAACTTCAAGTGCTTTATCAATTGTCATACCAACTTCAGATGGTACATATTGGCTTACTTTATTTGAAATTTCAAATGGTAAATTCATAACACGTGCAACTGCTTTTATTGCAGCTTTTGCAGAAAGTGTACCAAATGTTATAATTTGGCAAACTTTGTCTTTCCCATATTTTTCCGTAACATATTCTATTACTTTTTCACGTCCGTCTCCAAAGTCTATATCGACATCGGGCATTGATATACGTTCAGGGTTTAGAAATCTTTCAAAGAATAAATGGTGTTTAATTGGGTCAAGGTCTGTTATTCCAAGTGCATATGCAATTAAACTTCCTGCTGCAGAACCTCTTCCAGGTCCAACGGGAACTCCGTGTGTTTTTGCGTAGTTTATAAAGTCCCATACTATTAAAAAGTATGCGTCAAATCCCATTTTGTTTATGATTTCAAGTTCATACTTGCATCTTTCTTCAATTTCGGGGGTTATTTCTTCGTATCTTTCGTGAAGCCCTTTTCTTACTAAAAATCCTAAATAGGATGGAATTGTATGACCTTCAGGAACAGGGAATGATGGTAAAATACTTTTTCCAAGTTCAATTATTACGTGACATTTATCTGCTATTCTAGCCGTATTTTCTATTGCTTCTTCAAATGTTTCAGCATCAAGCCATTTAAATGCTTCTCTTAATTCTTCAGGTGTTTTTACGTAAAATTCGCTATTTGAAAATTTAAATCTGTTTTCATCTTCTTTTAATGCATTAGTTTGTATACATAAAAGAGTATCATGCCAAGACGCATCTTCTTTTCTTAAATAGTGGCTGTCATTTGTTATAACAAGAGGTATCTCTAATTCTTTTGCAATTTTAATAAGTTCAGGATTTGTTCTTTTTTGTTCTTCAATTCCGTGGTCTTGAATTTCTATGTAATAATCATCTTTAAATAGATTCTTATACCATTTAGCAGTTTCTCTTGCTTCTTCTTTATTCCCGTTTAAGATGCTTTGTGCCAACTCGCCTGCAACGCAAGCAGATAGGCAGATAAGCCCTTCTGAGTGTTTTTCTAAAATTTCTCGGTTTATACGAGGTTTATAATAGAATCCGTCTATATGGGCAATACTAACAAGTTTTACCAGATTTTTATATCCTGTATTATCTTTTGCAAGCAGTACTAAATGGTATAATTCACGATTATTTGTATCTTTTTGAGTAATGTCTCCATGAAGTACATAAAATTCGCAGCCTATAATTGTTTTAAACTGCATATCTTTCCCAAGTCTGTAGAACTCTAATGCGCCATACATAACACCATGGTCTGTAATTGCAACCGCTTCAAAGTTATTATCTTTTGCAAATTTGATATAGTCTTTGTTTCTTATTGCACCATCAAGTAAACTATATTCTGTATGTACATGTAAAGGTACATAGCGCATTTGTTTATCCCTTTTCTCGACCCTTGTTCATAAATATGGTAGCACATTGCTACTTTTCATGTAAATTAAAGATTTTATTATGTTACAATTTTCGCAATCATTTTTTCATTATAGTCTGATATGCTTATTAATTTTACTTCTACAAGTTTGTCTTTATAGCTATCTTTATCGTCAATTAAGACATTTATATAATTATTTGTTATTCCTTTTAGCAATCCTGTTTTTTTATCTCTTTGTTTTTCTATTATAACTTCATTATATGTTTCAATGTTTTTATTAAAAAATGCATTTAACTTTGTATCGGATATTTCTTGGACAAGTTTTACTCTTCGTTTTTTTTCTGTTGTCTCTATTTGATTATCCATTTTATCTGCGATTGTTCCTTTCCTTCTTGAATAAGGAAATACATGTATACGTGTTAATCCCAATTCTTTTATATTATTTATAGTTATTTCAAAGTCTTCTATTGTTTCGTTTGGAAAACCTACAATAATATCACAGCCAATAAAGGCTTTGTCAAATTTTAAGTTAATATAATTTACTAAGTTCTTTATTTCTTCAACATTATAGTTTCTATTCATTGCTTTTAGTGTTTTATTACAAACTGATTGCAGTGAAAGATGGAAGTGTGGGCAAAATTTTTTAGATTTTGATAAGAAATTGATAAAATCTGTTGTTAGTTCTGTTGGATTTAATGATCCTAGTCTGTATCTTTTTATATTTGTTTTTTCTATTTCCTCTAATAAATTCTGAAGTTTTAATTTTGGATTGAAATCATTTCCCCATTGTCCAATATGAATACCGGTTAAAACTGTTTCATAATAACCTTCATCAGCAAATAAATTGATTTGTTCAATTATATTTTTAATTGAATTTGAACGATTTTTTCCTCTCGCAAACGGAATTGTGCAGTATGAACATCTATTGTTACAGCCGTCTTGTATTTTTACAGAAGATCTGGTTCTATGTGTTTGATGTAATTTCTCATATCTAAAATAATCGTGACTAAAAATATCTGAAACTTTTAAATTTTCACCTTTATTTATTATATCTGCAATATCATTTTTTTCGTTGTTTCCAATTACATAGTCTGCAAAATTTTGTTTCAAGAGATTTTCTTTTTCCAATTGTGCCATACACCCTGTTATTATTATTTTAATTTTTGGATTTTCTCTTTTTGCTTTTCTTATGTATGATAAATTTTTGGAATCTGCAATTTGGGTTACAGAACAAGAATTTAAGATATAATAGTTTGCCTCTTTTATATTGTTCGTTTCTTTGTATCCGCTATTTGTCATATTTTCTGCGATTAAAGCAGATTCTACTTGATTTGTTTTACATCCTAAAGTTTTTATTATAAAAGTTTTCATCATTATTCTATTATAATTGAAAAATATTAATCTTCTTCAAGTAAACTTTTCTTTGACGTTTTGCCAAGTAATTTTGCAGTAATTGCTATTGTTTTAGGAAAATATCTTACCAATAATTGTGCTCTTGTTTTTAGTTTTTCATAGTTTGTTCCATATGTTGTTAAAACTAAATTTGTTTCAGCTGCAAACTCATTTGTTCCTGTTGCATCGTATAACATAGCTCTAGGTGAGAAATATTGAATGAATTCCTGCTCATTAAAAGGTGTCATATTTAAATATTTTTTCATTTCTTCATTATATGATTTAAGAAATTCTTTATTATTCATACTGAATAATGTTTCATAGTCTTTAAAATGTCCTGTCTCGTGTGTTATTATTGATTGAATTTTCCCTGTGGAAATGGTATGTGTGTATCCATCAGCAACAGAATCTTCTTCTCTACAAAAATTCCATTTCTCTATGTTTTTATTTATTGTTAATAATGTGTCTACCGGTAATGTTTTTATTGTTTCCCACAGTATATCCTGTGCAAAATATGCCAGTTTATCTTTAAATGAAATCGTTCTTGTTTTTATTCCATCCGAAATTGTTATTTCTTTATTTTTATCGTCGAACCTTAGTTTATATGTAACTTCATTTATTACGTGCGTTGCAGAATTATTGTTGTGTTTTTTATAAACTCTTTCTATATTCATTAGATTTTTATTATTTTTATCTCTAATAATGTATGAATAATAACTATATATTACGTTCCCTTCTTTATTTCTTCTTTCTCTATAAGTTCTGTTTGTTAATTAATATTTCATTGTATTTATAATTTTCTCTATATACAATTGTTCCATCTTCTTCTTGTGATACAGTGGTAATAGGAATACCTTTTGATTTTACTGCATTTTCAATATCATAATTTACTTCATCATTATTATTTGAGTTACTTTCTTTAAATTTTGAAATATCATAATATATAGATTCCAAAACTCCTGGAAGTATGGTTGATGCTTTACTGTGAATAACACCTATAACAGAATTGTCTTTTTGATCCTGTATGAATTGCGTTAATTCTTTTATTTCACCAAATTTATCATATTTTGCCTTATATACATCGGATTTTCCTGATAATATTGATGATGTAGCGTGATTAGAATATTCTTCGACTCTGTTTCTTGTTGAATTGCCTTCTATATCAAAAGTTTGAACAATTGTTATTAGTGTGCCATTTAGACTTCTTATTTCTTTGCTGAAAATGGCTTCTGGTTTGTTTGAATTTTGTAATTCTATTATGTTTATATCGTATTCTTGAGTTAATAATTCTTTTATTTGTTGATTCTTTTTTATTATTTCTGCTAATGCATCTATTTCTTCATTTTCAAGTAATGACAATGAATAAGATACACTTCTGCTATAACCTCTTTTTCTGTACTCTTCGTATTCTTTGTTTATTGTTTCCCCATCTTCTATATTAATAATTGATGAAATATATTCAGGCAGAACCCCTTGTTTGAATAAAGAAATAGCTCTTTTGTAGCTTTTATTTGAAAATTTTGCAAAATCTACAATATTATCATCGCCTACGTTCATAGAAAGAATATCATTTAATCTACTTTTTTCAGATTCTTTTAAATTCGCAATTAGTTCTGCTTCCTCCGGCTTTATTCCTCTATGTATTAAATCAAGACATATTTCTCTTTGTTTGTACTCCATTCTTACTATTTCCGAAGCTGTTTCAATTTGGGTATTTATTTTTAATAAAGATAATGCGATTTCTTTTTGTTCTTTTGAAAGTCCGGCTAAGCTAGCCGCTTCAACAGGTGTATAACCTTTTTTCATAAGAAGTTTTGCTTCTTTATATTCCTCATGATTAAGATGTGTAAATAATGATATTTGTTCTGTATCTATTCCGTTATCTTTTAACTCAATAACTCTTCTATATGCTTCCCCTTCAAGGTTTGCAAGTGATGCTAAATCTTCATTTATAATATTATGGTTCACAAGTTCAAGTGCTTGTTTGTATTTCTCTTCATCTAAATCGACTGTATCTTCTATTCCTTCTTCAAAGACTCCAAATGAAAGTAATTCAATTGCTTTTTTATATTTTTCATTGTCTAATTTTGCAATTTGTTCTGAATAGAAGTCAGATACTCCTAGTTCTATTAATTTTTTTATTCTTGAATTAAATATAATGCCAGGTGGAATTATATTTATTTCTTTTTTCCCAAAACTAATTTTCTTATTTTTCATATTGCTTATAGCAATGTTATTCTGTTTATTATTTATGGATTTATTTTTTTTAGTATTCCTGGAAATAAATTTTTTGTATTATCAATGCTCGTATAGTTTAAAATTTTCATAATCTTTTAAAACTTAAAAAGTTTTTTTTGCTAAAACATAAAAAAAATGTTTGCAGAGTATGCAAACATCAAATAAACACGAGGATATTAAGAGAGAGTAAAAATTGTTTTGTAATCATTTTGCCTAAAATGGCTGATTATTTTTTATTTAGTATCCCTTAATATTACCTCTTTATCTTTTTTGCTTTAGACTTTTTCTCCTTCTCATTAACTATCTACTCTTATATAAAGTTATTTTTTTTTATTTGAATTGTTATTTTAGATATATTATGTTACAAATCTTCAAAAAAAATAAAACATAAAAAAAATGTTTGCAGAGTATGCAAACATCAAATAAACACGAGGATATTAAGAGAGAGTAAAAATTGTTTTGTAATCATTTTGCCTAAAATGGCTGATTATTTTTTATTTAGTATCCCTTAATATTACCTCTTTATCTTTTTTGCTTTAGACTTTTTCTCCTTCTCATTAACTATCTACTCTTATATAAAGTTATTTTTTTTTATTTGAATTGTTATTTTAGATATATTATGTTACAAATCTTCAAAAAAAATAAAACATAAAAAAAATGTTTGCAGAGTATGCAAACATCAAATAAACACGAGGATATTAAGAGAGAGAGTAAAAATCGTTTTGTAATCATTATGCCTAAAATGGCTGATTTTAAGTTTGTGTTTTTCTCTTAGCATTGCCTCTTTGTGTTTTTTTGTTTTAGACTAAATTCTCCTTTCGGTATTTTATCTACATTTATATAAAGTATTTTAGGAAAATAAAATTGCCTTTTTGTAAAAAAAAAATTAACAAAATCGTTTAGAATATTGACATATAAGTCTTTACATGAATAAAATATCACTGCAATGTGTAGAATTGGTGCTATAAAATCTAAAAAATATTTACACCCTTCAATAGCCTTAAGATTAATGCGTTCACAGCAAAAAGGACATGATAATTCGGGTTTTGCTTTTGTTATGCAGGATTTAGGCGGTATATTTTCTGCATATAAAAATCTACCAATATTATCAATGGCTGCTACTGTTGAAGGAACTAGAAAAGCTGAAGATATTTTACATGATTTAGGATTTACTCGTGTATTGCAATGGGCACCCGATATAAATAATAAAAAAGGCTTAAAGATAGAACCAATGCCTAATTATATTTTTGAGGCATTTCAGTATCCGAAAAGTCATAAATATGCGACTCAAGAAGAGAAAGAAGAACTTTTAGTAGATACAGCTTTGCAATTAAGAAGAGAACTAGAAAAAAATAATTTAGGATATATGTATTCTTTCTGGCCCGATGTCTTAACCTTAAAAGAGATAGGAAGTCCTAATGATATTGGAACTTATTTTGGTTTGTGGGATGAAAATGAGGATCTATGTGCAAAAGTAATAACTGCACAATGTAGACAAAATACAAATTATGATATTGTTCGTTATGCTGCACATCCTTTCTTTTTGGATGGTTATACAGTACTAGCTAATGGTGAAAATACATTTTTTGAAAAGAATAGGGATTATCAAAAGTCTTTATATAAAGGCTATATTGGTTTTGAGTCTGATTCACAATGTTTCTTATATACACTTCATTATATTAATAAAATTTTAAAGTGGCCTATTCAGTATTATAAACATACAATTACTCCGCTTCCTTATGATGAAATAGAAAATAGAGCTGATAGAGATATTCTATTGCGTATTAAAGCTTCTTTGTCTCATTTGGAAATAAATGGACCGAATACTATTTTAGGTGTTTTGCCAAATAGTGAAATGCTTTGTGTTTGTGATTCAAAAAAATTAAGACCTGTTGTTATAGGAATGGACGATGATACTGTAATAATGACTTCTGAAGTTAACGGTATTAATGATGTTCTTCCAAATAGAGATATTACAAAAGATATATATCCAAATGAAAAAGAAACTATAATTATAAAAAATGATTTAACGGTGCAAAGATGGCAACAATAAGTATAAATGAATTACATCAGGATGATTTACCTTGGATTATAGAATATGATGAATCTAAGTGTATTCAATGTGGTAAATGTACTGCTGTATGTTCTTTTGGGGCAATAAAGCCGGTAATAGAAAAAAGAAGAAAAATATCTGGTAGCTTTCAAAAACCATCTTTTGAAAAAATTCTGGTAATAAAACAAAATGTTTCGTTTGAAAATCACTGTCGCGGCTGTGGTATGTGTTCAAGAGTATGCCCAAATGGGGCAATAAAAGCAATTAGAAATGTGAATGACAGATATTCTGTTCGATATAGGGCTGCAAAGGCTGACTCATTAAAAAAAGGTGGTCGTTCAAATTTAAATACTGAAGGACGTACACTGGATAAAATAAAAATTGGCAGAATATCGCAAATGACAGATCCATCTTTAGATGCAGCACGTCACAAATTTGAATTAAGAACACCTTTTGGACGAGTTCTTTCGGCAGATAAGTTAAATTTGCATATGGAACAAGGCGAGATGAAAGTTTCAAAACAATTACCACCTAACAGATGGATTTATCCTATTCTTATGGGGGATATGTCTATTGGTGCAATATCTTGGCGTATGTGGGAAGCTATGGCAATTGCTACTGCATATCTTAATGAAGTTATGGGACTTCCTGTGCGAATGTGTACAGGCGAAGGGGGAATTCCTGTTAGACTCTTAAAATCAAAATATGTAAAATATATGATTCTGCAGATTGCTTCAGGACATTTTGGTTGGAATAGAATTATTCAAGCAATGCCTGATATGATAGAAGATCCTGCAGGAATTTTAATTAAAATTGGTCAAGGTGCTAAGCCTGGTGATGGCGGTTTATTGATGGCAAGTAAAGTTGCAAGATATGTTCAAGAAATACGTGGTGTTCCTCGTGCTGATTTATTAAGTCCTCCAACACATCAAGGATTATATTCTATAGAAGAATCTGTTCAAAAAATGTTTTTATCAATGAATGCAGCATTCAATTTTAGAGTTCCAGTTGCTATAAAAGTAGCAGCTTCTGTTACAAGTGTTTCAGTTTATAATAATCTACTTAGGGATCCATATAATATCGTTGGTGGTTTTTTCTTAGATGGACTTGCTGGTGGAACAGGTGCTGCTCATGAAATTTCTTTAAACCATACAGGTCATCCTATTACTTCAAAGTTAAGGGATTGTTATTTGGCTGCTGTTCATCAGGGGCGTCAAGGTGAAATTCCTTTGTTTGCAGGTGGTGGACTTGGTCAGACTGGTAGTTTTGCTGCAGATGCTTTTAAGCTTATTTGTTTAGGTGCAAATGGTGTTTTTACAGGTAGACTTCTTCTTGAAATTGCCGGTTGTGTTGGTAATGATGAAGGAAAGTGTAATGCTTGTAATACTGGTTTTTGCCCTGCCGGGTTAGCTACTCAAAATGTATGTTTAACCAAAAGACTTGATATAGATGTAGCAGCTCAAAATATTGTCAATTATTTTATAGCTACTGATATGGAATTAAAAAAATTGATGGGACCTGTTGGAAATTCTACTTTGCCGATTGGTCGTTCAGATGCATTGATTACTGTTGATAAAAATGTTGCTGATAGGCTGGATATACAATATGTATGTTAATTAATGAAAGAAGAAAATGAAAAAAGAAATCTGCAAAATAGAAACTTTAAAAGATAATAAGAGAATGTCTACACAAGATCTTCTTCAGTTAGTTACAGCAAAGATTGATGAAGGGTATACTAATTTTGAAATTGATGCTTGCGGTCAACATAATATTGGTGGTTCATCTTGGGCAAAAAATAGAGATGAAGAATTGGTTTTTAATGTAAAAAATCCAGGACAAAGAGTTGGTGCAATGGCTCTACCAGGTACTCGTATTATTGTTGATGGTTCTGCTCCGGCTGATGTAGGCTGGCTTAATTCAGGGGCTAAAATAATTGTCAATGGTGATTGTGGTGATACTGCAGCTCATTGTGCTGCCGGAGGAAAAATATTTGTTTCCGGTCGAGTTGGAACAAGAAGCGGTGCATTAATGAAACATGACCCAAAGTTTGAACTTCCTGAATTTTGGGTTTTGAAAAATACAGGTTCTTTTGGTTTTGAATTTATGGGTGGAGGAATTGCTGTAGTTTGTGGTTATGAGTGTGATGGATTAAATTCTGTATTGGGTCGGCGTTCTTGTGTTGGAATGGTTGGCGGAACTATATATGTTAGAGGTCCTGTCTCTGAAATTTCAGATTGTGTCTGCATAAATGCTTTAAATGATGAAGATATACAGTTTTTATCTACAGGCATGTTTGAATTTCTGAAAGATATCAAAAAAGATGCATTATACTCTGAACTTACTAAATGGTCTGATTGGAAAAAGATTGTTCCTATTACTTCAGGTCAAAAAGAAAAAAAGATATCTGTTTCTGATTTTAGAAAAAAATACTGGATTAATGATGGTATTTTTGGTGATTTTATTCAAGATGATTTTATTGTCTATGATCTTCCTTCTGTTGCAGATGGTAGAGTTAGATTTCCTAAATGGAATAAAATAAATTGTATAGATTGCAAAATTTGTTTAAACAATTGTCCTCAATCTGCAATAACTAAGGAAGAGAATGAATATGTTTCGGATGGAAATAAATGTATAGGTTGTGGTATTTGTTCTGCAGTTTGTCCAAAAAATTGCTGGGAAATGATTTCAAATCGTAAAGAAATATCGTAAAAGTTTTTTATCTTAAGATTAAGTTTTGTAACTAAATTTGTTTTTTTTATTTAATTTCTAAAGAAAAGGTAAGTAATGCCGATAAGTACTCATGTATAAGTAAAGGAGTCTTGTATGGATATAAATTCATTAATTGCGAATTATTTGAAAAACACAAACAACACAGAAGTAAATGCATCTCAAATAAAGGATACATTCTATAATTTAGCGAGTGAAGATTTGCAGTTTTGTGATTCTATATTTGTATATGGAGAAGACGCAACTAAAGATGAACTAATTGAGTATATGAGTAAAGCTTGCGGAAAAGATGATGACCAATTTAAAGAAGACGTAGGCTTATTATTTGATGTTTTAAATTCCAATAGTGATGATGATGTTCTAACTTCAGATGAGCTCGAAAGTTTTACAAGACAAAGAGGCGATAATCAAGGAAAAATTGATGGCTTTGGTATTTGGAATGAACTTTTAAATACTGATGTTTCAAAAATAGAAAGTGAAATGGCAGGTTCTGAATTAAGTGATCTTGCTCAAGATATAGTAGACAGTGGTGATGTAGAAGGTGAACTTGCTGCTTATGCTGCTTATTATGGCGAAGATAGTGCTGAGTATAAAGCAATAGAAGAACAAGTTGAGCTTGCACAAAGTGATTCTGCTGATTCTGCAGATTCTGCTGATGGAGAAGGTCGTTCTGAGGAAGATATAAATAGAATGGCTCAAAGCATTGTTGATGGTAAAACAACTTTGGAAAAGATTAAATCAATAGGTCTTCTGACAGATGAAGAAATTGCACAATTGGAAGATGCTGTTAAAACTTTAGAAGAAGGTGGAGAATTAACAACTACAGAAGAAGCAACAACTCCGGATGCGACAACACCTGATGCGACAACTCCTGAGTCGACAACTCCTGAGGCAACAACCCCTGAAGCAACAACTCCTGAAACAACAACTCCTGAAGCTGTTTCTACGGATGCTAAAATTCCAGATGATGCTGCCCAAAATTACGCTAAAGAATTATTAAATGGTATAGCAACCTCTTCTCCTGACAAAATAAGAGAATATCTTAACCTTGATTCAGCAGACTTGGTTAAAGTTTTATCTGTTTATAGTAATGATATGGGATACGGCAGCATAACCAAGGCTATAGAAGGTGGTCTTTCTGAATATTTGACAAAAGAAGAAAGAGAAGAATTTATAAATACTGTTATGTCAGCTTGCATAGAACAAGCAAAGAATGGTAATGAGGAAGCTGTTGGAATCCTTTGTAATGAAATATATTCTGCAACTGCTCAAACTTGGGGTTACACAGGATATACAGTTCTTGATTCATTCTTCAATAATGCGGACAATGATGTTATCACCTTAGTTAAAGATAATTATTCAAAATATGTTGAAGGTCACGAATTAAGAGATGATATTAATGGTGAAGCAATGTGGTTCCATCAGGATAACAAGACGTCATATATTGCAAAAATTGATAAATCTTGGCAAGAAGAGACTTAAATGTCTCTTCTTTTGTATTTAATATCAGTATTGAATTTTGTTTTATTATAGTAATCATCTTCAATAATTGGGTATATATATTTTTCTTTTACCTTATTGCTAGGAACAAAAACTCCAGATAAGTTATTTTCGAAAACTAATTTCCAATCAGAATGATTAATGATTTTTTCGTATACAGGATATTTTTTTTCAATAACCATTACATCTGTTTTATAATCTTTTATTATTTTGTACCAATCACCTTTAACTAAATGGAAATTTTTTAACTCTATTAAAAGATTTGGATTATATACTTCTTCGTATCTTCCGTCCATTACTATTAAATTGTTTGGATACAGTTTGTATGCGGCATAACTTCCCCAGTCAAAATTTATAAATAAATTCCCTGTTATTTTATTTATTTTAATAAATTCAATAGCATACCTTGGGTATTCTGTTTCTGTAATCCTGATTTCTTTATTTGTTGAAATTAATTGTGGAATAGAAACAATTAAAAGTAAAAAATATACTGTTATTTCTTTAACCATTGAAAAATTATGTATAAATTCTTGGTTTTTTATCTTTAGTTTTGTTTTTATATACTCTATAATAGAGTTAAATATATAATAAAATTCATCATATAAAAGAGTTCCAACTGTAAATATAAAGAAAGTTTGATGTCTTATATGTGTTATTGATAAGTATGTCATCAAAATTATTAATAATATTTTTGTTTTATCAAGTTTTTCATAGTTGATTTTGTTTTTTATTAAATAAATTAGTTGTGTAAGTAACATTATTATAAGATATATTTTATATCTTAGATATTCAGTAATATATCTTTGATGAAAAGGACTTGTCCATTCTGTTATAAAGTTTCTATTCATTGTAGCCGCAAAGAATAAAAATTTTACATATTCAAATCCATATGGATTAATAAATAAAACAACAATACATGCTAATGCTGTGTATATATATTCTTTAAATGTTTTTTTATTTAGAAATTCACCAATAGCATAAATTCCTAATACTCCGATACCGCTCATACAACCACCGTGTATGTTACTCCAAAATAGCATAATTATTGGCAGTAATATGAGATATTTTTTGTTTCCTTCTCTTGATTTTTCTAGTAAATATATAAATAATGCAAAGAATAAACATGTAAATAATAGGCATCTTGTTGTAGGACCAATTGATTTAAGTGCTACTAAAAACATTACAGCAAAGTATAAAATGTTATATGCATTTGTAGATTGAGGTTTTCTTGTTTCGACTGTTTTAAAGCATATAAATACTGTTAATGCGGCAAGTAGTCCTCTTAATATAATTAATCCAGAGTCTCCAAAATATTTTAATGCCAAATAGAAAAATACGCTTGCACCCCATTCGTGGTCATACCAAGGATGAGTTGGGGTATAGGATAAAAAATCATATTTTAGTACATTTAAATTTTCAACAATATACCCGCCTGCTATCAACCGTGCCCATAAATCATTGTCTGGATAATTATATTGACAGCATAAACCTATACAGAATATGAATATTGTTATTACAAATAATATCTTTTTCATTTAATTTTCACAGTCATCTTTTACTTTTAATTTTATAACTACTATACCATCTTCCTCTACTTCAAAATCTTTTCCTTTTTCTGCATAAGTTAAAGGTGTGCTTTCATATAAATTTTCACCTGCAGATTTTAATCTTGATTTATTTTCATTAGGACTAATTAGTCCTTTGGAAATTGCAATTGCTTGCGAAAATCCTGGGAATTTTAATGCATGCCCTACTATGCTTATTCCTGTATTTTTCAAAATATCTTTATAATCTTTAGGGGTTGAAACTTTCATTTTTCCCATAATCGCAATGTTCCCATAGTTATATTCTATTTTATAATACCCATCTCTCTTCCCTCTTTTGGGCTCGATATATTCTATTATTTTTACATTTATTTCCTCATGATTTTTTATTCCTATATCTTGATGAGCATATGCATCGTCGCCTATGGCATATAAACTTATATAGTCATTTGTATTTATTTCTTTTGATGTTAAAGGTTTCGGTGATACTGCATATATTGTTCTTGGTAAAATTTCTGCTATTGCAAATAAAGGCATAAATAACATTATTATAAATATGTATAAGTATCTCATTTATATTTTCTCCCTATAAAGCTATATTATATTTATTTTATCATCTTTTTATGAAAAAAAAGAAGCAGTTTAAGCTGCTTCTTTTTTATTTATTATTTGTTGCTATTTTGAATATTCATTTATTATGTTTATTTTTCTTAGACTTCCACTATCTTTAAATATTTTTATTGGAGATTCTTTTCCAAAATTCTTTTTCCATTCTCTCATAAATGTTCTTTTTTTCATAAGCATTTTTACATAATTTAAATTATTTTCGAAAACAATAGCTTTATTTAATACATCAGAGATAAAACCTTCATCTTTTTCGCTAACTGCTTTCATGTAAAAACTGTATAAGCTTGCTTGATATTTCCCGCTCTTTTTTGATAAACCTTTTTTGGTCTTTCCTATTATTTTAAAGAATTTTTCCTCACTCATAATAGTTGAATATGGTGCTAAGGAATTTTTGTTTATAGTGATAAATTCAATTTCTCCATTTTTAGATTCTATTTTAAATATCGATTCAAAATCTTTTCCTTCTATATTATTATTCTTTTGGTTTTGGATGTCGTTTAATTTATTAAAGTTGTTTTCAGCTAAAATTTGAGATATATAATTTTCTACTAAATTAATTTCTGTAGAATTAATGTCAATATTGCTTTTTTCTTTTGTTTTAACAGATTTCTTTTTTTCCATTATTGACTCCTTGTAATGATAAATACATATATTTTAATCGGCATTTTTCTTTATTTCTTTAGGTATATCTTCATATTATTTGCTCTTTTTAATATATGTTTACAAAAAACAAATAAAAGTCAATTTCAAAAAGAGTATATACTTTATATATATAGATGAGGTGTTAATATGAAATTGTTTTTAAATTTTATTAATAAACGCAAAAAGTTTTCTACTTTTGTTCTTTTAAATATTTAATTAATAAGGATATATAAGAAAAAATATAATTGAAATGATAAACATAATCCAAGTGATTATGTTTGTTTTATTTTTTTGACCACATAGTAATTTTATAAGAGGGTAAATAATAAATCCTGCAATAATTCCGGAACCAATGTTATATGTGAAAATCATAATGCTAATTATTAAAATAGCAGGTGCGAATTCAGATATATCTTCAAAATCAATTTTGGTTATAACAGATGTCATTAATATTCCAACATATAAAAGAGCAGGGGCATATGCATAAGGCGGAATTATTTTTATTAATGGAGTAAATATTAAGCCAAATAGAAACAAAAATCCTACAACTATTGCAGTTAGTCCAGTTTTTCCTCCAGCACTAATCCCTGTCATTGAGTCAAGATATGCACCAGGCGTTGTTGTTCCCATTATTGGAGCTATTATAACAGAGATTGAATCTGCAATCATTGCTTTTTTATTTTTGTTCTCAATATTTTCATCCCTATTATTTTGAGTTTTGTATGCAAGTCCAATTATTGCACCTGCAGTATCTATATTTACAAGTAGAAAAATTACAAAGAACATTGGGATAAAACTTTTATTCATCAGTCCTGTAAAATCTAACTGAAATAAAGATGGAGTAATATTCATAGGTATAGAAATGAATTTTGTAGGAAGTTCTACATCGCCCAAAATAACTCCAAGAACTGTTGTTATTATCATTGCGATTATTATTGCAGCTTTATATCCTTTTTTTATTAATACGATTTGTAAAATAAAACAGAAAATTCCTAAAATTATAGGAATTGATGTAAAGTTTCCTATTTCTAATGGTATATTGTTATTTGTAAATTTAACAATTCCAATATCTTTTAGAGCAATAAAGATAAAAAATAAACCGAGTCCAATACAGAAAGAAATTTTTATATTTGCAGGTATTTGTTTAACTATATAAGTTCTTATATTTGTTAAAGTCATTATTAATAGAATAATACCACTTATAAGAATTGAAGCTAAAGCAGTCTTTATTGAAAAACCAAGAGTACCTACAATTGTGAATGAAATAAATGCAGTTTCGCCTAAAAATGGAGCTACTGCATATGGTTTATTTGCTATTAATGCCATAACAATACTACAAATAAATACAATTAAAGCTGTTACAGTTATAGTTGATCCAAATTCTAAGCCTGTATATTCAAGTATTTTTGGACTTAATACTAGCAGGTAAGACATTGTGAAAAAAGTTGTGAGACCAGCCAGTAATTCTGTTTTTATTGATGTATGATTCTCACTCAATTTAAAAGTTTTTTCTAATATATTCATTACAGCATACTTTCAAGTTCTTTTATTGTTTTTTCATCAAATATTTCTTCTGCTTTTCTTTTCCCTAGGAAAATGCTTTGAGTTTTTTCTTTTAGTATATCATTAATCTTATTATAGTTCTCATTTACCGGAGTTGGTTTTGAGTATTTTAATGTATTAATAAAAGCTTTAGCGTTTTTAGGTCGTAATTCTTTATTTAGAAATATTTCACTTTGAGAAGAATCTATTCTTGCTGGAATTATCAGTCCTATTTCTGTAAATTTATCTATGGTTTCTTTTGATGATAAATATTTTATAAATTCAATTGCCTCTATTTTATTCTTTGATTTTTTTGAAATAGCCCAACCTGAGGAATCAATATATAATTTATTTTCAATACTTGAAGGAAATTCCATTATATCCCAGTTAAAAGATATAGTTTCTCTAAATTTTGGAACCATCCATCTTCCGCCTAAATACATGGCAAGTTTTCCATTTATGAACATTTGTGCAGTTGTCATACTGCCAATTTCTGCTTTTGATGGTGCAATATGGTATTGATTAATATATGATGAATATATATTCAAAGCGTTTAAGCTTTCCGGAGAATTTATTATTATTGAACTCTTATCATCAGAAATAATTCCACCTCCATTTGCCGCTAAAAAATATAGCCAATATAAGGGATCTTCTTCAAAATTTATTCCAAAGACTTCTTTTGTTGTAAGTTTTCTTGCAAGTTGTGTTAATTCATTAAGATCTTTTATTTTTGCAGGTGGATTGATACCTTTTTCTTCAAACATGTCTCTATTATAATATATTACAAGGTTAGAAATATCTCTGGGAATGGCATATAATTTATTATTTTTCTTGAAACAATCCAATGCAGATTTATAGAAGATATTATCTGCATTTGGGAAATTAGATGTTAAATCTTCTAAAAGTTTTGCATTTATGTATAAATTTATATTTTGGCTATTTATAAAAATAATATCCGGTTCTAAACCTGAAGCAAAAAGCATATGTAATTTTTGAAAGTAATTTTGAGGAAAATGTAAAAATTCAATTTTTATATCCTTATTATTTTTTTCATATTCATTAATTATAGAATTGATAATTTGCACTTCACTTTGAGAACCCCAAGATGAAAATCTTATTATTTTTTTATTTTCACTTTCGATGTTGTTAAAAAGCAAAATATATAAAAAAGCAAAAAAAACTGAAATTAATGAAACATATAATATTATTTTTTTCATAAATTAAAGAACAGCCAATTCTTTCATTCCTGTATCTGATATTTCTACCATTGCTTTATAAGAGTCAAGTCTTACAATATACAAATCACTATTAGTATTTCTATCATAAAATCGTGCTTGTAAATTTATTTGCGTTAAGTCATTAAATTTTTGGAGTAAAAATATTTTTTCTCCAACATAACCAAACAAAGCGAAAGAATCATCCATTGTTGTTAAGTAGAAACCCTTTGTTGGTGTAATATGTAACTCAGACATAAGTTCTGGAGTTGATGTTTTTTCTTCATTTATTACTTCTGTTTTATTTATTTCTTCAACAACTGGAATATCTAATTCTGATGAATCTTCAATATAGTTTTTTGATATAGGATTAGAATGTTTTGATTTCGCAGCTTTCTCTTTTAGCATATTAGATGTTTGTTTAAGCATACTATTAAATTCATATTTTGATATTTTGTTTTCATCAACAAGCGGTAGATCAAAACAACTGAATGAATTACTTTCTTTTGTCCTTAATGCCTTGTTTATATTAACTTTAGGTAATGTTGTTTGTCTTGTATTTATCTCTTTTTCAAAATTGTTTTCTTGTAATTTTTGTTTTGTTTTTGTGTAATTAGTATGGAATGTTGTATAGCTGTTTTGAAGATTTGTTTGTGTTAATTTGTATAATTTTATGGCTAAATATAATAAACAAGCAATGAGTAATATTAAAACAATTGAGCTTTTTTTGTAAGATGTAAGAAGAAAATTATTATTTTCTTTATTTATTGTGCTGGCAAGAAGCTTGATAGAATAATCATTTTTTAATTTTAAAGATATCCGGATATAATTAGATTGAAGATTTTCTTTTAAAAATGGTTTTTCTTCAATATCAATTTTGATATTTGATTTATCTTTTCTATTCTTATAAGCCACTTTTATTTTATTTTCCTGAATAATAGTTTCTGGAATATATACAAAATAAGAACCTGATCGACCTTTTTGTATAAATGCGTTACCTGTAAATTTTTTGTCAAAAAGCAAATGCAATTTATAACTATTATTATCTGATTTTTCAATAATAATTTTTGATAGGATATTATCACTAATTGTATTTGCAAATACTGGTGAAATACAAAAAAATATGGAAAAGATAATAGTAAATAGTTTAAATAATATATCGCATTTCATACAAATAATTTCCTTCAGTGGGTAGTATAATATTAAAATGGAAACTGTTTATTAACATTAAAACATTAAAATATATTTTTTGTCACTTAATATAACAAGAAATGCTATAAAAACGTAACATTCTTTATTTTGTTCTTTTTTTTACTAACGTTTTTATATTGAAAAAATTATTCAAATTTGTTATTATAATTACCAAGAAATGGTGGAAACAATGAATATTACAGAAGAACAGCTAAGTAAAATATTTGAATTGGCTTCTATGGAAAAAAGGTTGTCGAATGGAAATGTTACCTCGAGTGATATTTCAGAAGCTTTAATAGAAATAGAAAGGAAAATATATTCTTTTTCTTCAGAAATTAAAATTAATTCTTTAGAAGATAAAAAAATTCTAATAGCAGATGATTTAGAATTATCAATATATCAATTAAGTACTGTTTTAAAAAGAATTGGTATTACACCTAGAGTTGCTCGTCATAAGGATGAAGCAATTTCAGAACTTCAAAAAGTACAATTTGATTGTGTAATTATAGATTTATTTATACCTGATAGTTCTGATGGAATTGATTTAATAAAATTTGCAGTAAAACGTCGATCAGAAACTGGTGTATACAGCAAGATAGTTGTTATTTCTGGTACTGATGATACATCATTAATTGATACTTGTTATGAGCTTGGTATTGATTTCTATATTCAAAAAGATAAAGATTGGCATTCAAAGCTTCTTAAGTATATAAGTACTTCTTTTCAATCAGATAAAAATGTTGCATTTACAAGATATGTTATAAACAATAATATTGTTTCATATATAGTAAAAAGATTTAATGAACCCAAAGTTTATGATTCTATTATGAAAAATATTAATTCATCAATGTATACAGGAATGAGTAATATTTTATTTGATTTAAGAGAAATAACAACTTTTGATATAGATAATGCATATGTTTTTGCTGATATATATAAAATTTGTGCAAAAAATGGAGGTAAGTTTGTTATTGTAAATCCTTCAACAACGGTAAAAGAAGCATTGTCATTTGCATATTTAGAAGATGTAATACCATATGCAAATTCTGTAGAAGAAGCAGTTTCAATAATTACAAATCCTCAATAAGATTAACTCTTCTCAAATGTCTTTCTGCTTGAAATTCTGTTTCAAGCCATATTTTACAGATATCTTTTGCAAGATATTCGCCAACAATTCTTTCTCCGAAACACAAAATATTTGTATCATTGTGCAGTCTTGAAAATTTAGCAGATGTTGTATCTGAACAAACAACAGCTCGGATTCCTTTTATTTTATTAGCTGTAATACACATTCCAATACCAGAACCACATATTAGAATTCCTTTATCAAAATTGTTAGAAGCTATATTTTTGGCTACATCTTTTGCTATAACAGGGTAGTCAACAGGTTCTGTTGAGTTTGTTCCAACATCGGTAACATTATATCCAGACTCCAAAAGAAACTTTTTAATTTTTTCTTTAAGGCAAAAACCAGCATGGTCCGAACCAATAATAATTTTCTTATTATTCATAAATTTCTCCATTAATAAATTCTACCATAATTATTGCATTTTTTATGTTACAAAATTTAAATATTTTTTTTTTAAATAGCATGTTTTTTTGATAATTAGTGTTTATTTAGTTGAAGGTAAGAATTATCATGTCAGAAATTCAAGGAAATATGCCAATATATAAAGCAAGTACGGGAACTCCGTTATATAACTACGCAAATAATTCAAATTCGCAGATGATGTTTCAACCACAGCAACAAACTGTAAGTGTATCATCACCTTCAGCATCTTCTATTTATCAGTATCCGCAGACTTCCTTGTATAATAATCCGTCAAAGCAGCCTGCTTCTGGTGTTAATATATTTATTTATAATCCATCTGCAATAGGTGGACCAAGTTCTAATTCTACTGCAAATGCTAATTATACATTACCACAAGGCACACAAATTCCTGTTGCGGCACAGTCAGTAGCTCCCAATTATACTCCTCAGCAAAATGTTTCAATAGCAAATACTCCATTAGTCAATGAGGCAGAAAAAAATGATGTTAAAACAGAAGATAAAAAAACAAAAAAGGTTGTTGATTTAACAGATGATTATATAAAAACTTTAGAAAGTTATTTAAGAAGTCCTGATGAGAAAGTTAGAAATACAGGTGTTAAAGAATTAATAAAAAGGTTTGAAGAGGATGATTCAAGATATGAAGATCCTGCTTTAACTGCATTATTAAATATTGCACTTCAAGACCCGGATGCAAATAATAGATTACTTGCTATGAGTACAATAGCAGGTGGTAGTGCCCATGGAGATGCAAATACAGTAGAACTTTTAAAGCCTTTACAAGCATCAGATAAGTTATACGGTCAAGAAGCACAAATGGCAAATGATGCTTTATTAAAGACTTCTCATACAATGAAAACAATTCCGGATAATTCTCCGGAAAAAACAGATAAAGAAAATAAAGAATAACGTAAGTAAGGTAAAATTATGGCAGTAATTCCTGCAATAGTAACAGGTGTAAAAAAATTTGCTGGTAAGCCAATGGGCATTGCCTCTAAAGCATTAGCTGTTGCTACTACGGCATCTGTTATATATGATTCGCATATAAATGGAAGAGAACGAGCCTATTCTATGGATGAGTTGGATTCTGCAGACAGATATTTTAACCAATATAAGCAATTTATGACTATGGATAAATCCAGTGCAACGATTTCTAGAATGAAGAAATGGTGGTTTAATCTGCAGCAAAGTTTTTCATATTATCATATAATTTCAAGAACCAAAGGTTATTTATCTGGAGTTGGGGAAACGATAATTGGCTCTTTACCATTAGTTGCGTTATCAGCAATTGCATTTAAATTTAAAACAGCTGGAAAAGTTGCAGGTGCTTTGCTTGCTGCAAATGCACTTAAAACATTATTTTATGATGTTATAGGTATTGGTGCAAAAAAATCAGAAAGAAAGTATTAAAAAAGTTTTCCCCGTATTGAAATTTATTTATTATATTTCCTTTGAATTAATAATACAAATGGCTAATTAGAAATTAGACAATAGGTTAATTACTAAAAAATAAATAATAGTCTAATATTAAATAGTTAAAACAATGTTTAACAGCACTTTTGTAATCAGAGAGGATAACAGAGATATGGTAGATGCTTTAGCAAGTAGTGATGTAATTAGCGTTATAATTGTAGAAGATTATAAGCTTACAAGAGTTGGTTTAAAATCAACATTAAACGAATATGATCACATTAACGTTGTAGGAGAAGCTGAAGATGCTGTAGAAGGGATAGCCTTAATTGAAAAATTGAAGCCGGATGTAGTTTTGATGGATCTAGGGTTGCCAGGTATGAATGGACTTGAAGCTACTATAAAAATCAAAGAAAAAGGGTTGAATTCGAAAGTAATAATATTAACATCTCATGAACGAGGTGAAGAAGTTATTGCAGCCTTAGGCTCTGGTGCTAATGCATATTGTTTGAAGGATATTTCACCTGAAACGTTATCTTCTGTTATAAAAAATGTTGCAGAGGGTGCTTGTTGGGTGGATCCAGGTGTTTCATCAGTTGCCTTAAACTTTTTCCCAAAACCGGAAAATGTTTCTTTACTTCAAACAAATGATGTTCCGGATGCAAGAGCACAATTAACAGAAAGAGAACTTGAAGTGTTAAAACATCTTGTAAAAGGCAAAAGTAATACAGAAATTGCAAAAGAATTAATTGTTAGTGTACATACAGCGAAAGCACATGTATGTAGTATTTTACAGAAACTTTGTGTTGATGATAGAGTTCAAGCTGCAGTAAAAGCAATAAAAGAAAATATAATATAGATTAATATATAAAAAGAAATTAAATTGAAAGATGCAGGGAAGTTAATACTTCCCCTTCTTTATATTGAAAATTTAATAATAATATTTTAAATTAATATGTTAAACTTATATAGTAGTTTTAACGGTGAATTATGAATCCATTAATATCAGTTGTAATGAGTACATATAATAGATGTAATATTTTATCTGAATCTATAGAAGCAATACTCAATCAAACCTATAATAATTTTGAATTTATAATAATTAACGATAATTCAACTGATAATACAATAGATTTAATAAAAAGTTATGCAGATTCAAGGATTAAACTTTTTAATAATAAAAAAAATTGTGGTTGTACTTTTAATTATCATTGTGCACAAAATATAGCAAAAGGTAAATACATTGCACATATAGATGATGATGATTTATCACTACCAAAGCGTTTTGAAAAGCAGATTGAATATATGGAAAATAATCCTGAAATAGTTCTTTTAGGTACATATATAGAAACCTTCGGGGAAAACAAACGTCCTTCTTGGGTTTTTTATAAAGAACCTGATAAACTTAATTTTTTAATGCATTTATATAATCCTATTTGTCATTCATCAGTAATGTATAGAAAAGATTTTACAGATAAATTTGCAATAAATTATGATATTTATAAAAAGTGTTCACAAGATTATGATTTATATAAACAAATTATTTTAAGAAACGGTAAAATTGCTAATATAGAAGATATTCTTGTAAAATACAGAATGCACAAGAATAGACTTACAGATATAAAAAAGTCTCAAGATATACAAATTTCAGTTTCAGAAGAAGTCAAAAAAGAGTTGATTTCAAGGTTTTTAGATAAGAAATTATTAAAAGAATTTAATTGTTTAATAAATGATTTCCCTTTTAATACTTATAATAAAGAATCAGTGATAAAAGCTATAGAAATGCTTTCAGATGGAATGAGAGAAAAAGGTTACGATTATCAAAAAATAAGTGGGGAAATAATTAATGATATAAAAAATGATTTATTTAAATTTTAGTACTTTACAATTAAAATTTTTTTTATTAATATAGTTGTACGTGATGGAGGAGTGCCAGAGCGGTTGATTGGAGCGGTCTTGAAAACCGTCGTACGTGCGAGCGTACCGTGGGTTCGAATCCCACCTCCTCCTAGTTTAATAAGAGTCCGAAAGGACTCTTTTTCAGTATTTATTTAGGATGTTTTGACTGTTTAACGCACGTATACCACTGTTTTTTGTAAAATGAATAGATGATTAATAAAAGTTTGAAAAGCTGTTAAGCGGAATTATATATTTTAAATTTTTTACATTTAATATTTTTTTTTATTTGTTTATGATAAGCTTAAATAAAATTCAATAACTAGAAAATCAAATATTTATTGCGGTTTTGGGTAAGTTATGGATATAAAATATAAAATTAGTAGAAGGGTTCATTAGTAATGAGTAATTTTTTGCATCAGAACTTTACAAAAGAGATTTCTTGTAAAAAGATAATTATTCAGGCAGGGGGAAAAGGAACCAGATTAGAAGGGTTAACAAGAAATAAACCAAAATGTTTAGTTCCTGTTAATAATTTACCAATTCTATTTTATGCTTTTCAAAAGTTTAAAGATGCTGAATTTACTATTATTGCTGATTACAAAACAGATGTTCTTGAAAAATATTTAAAAGCTTTTGGAAATCAATACAAATACAAGATAATAAAAGCAACACAAAAAGGTACAATTTCGGGTATAAAAGAAGCTATTGCATCTTATGAAGAAAATGAACCATTTATGATAATGTGGTGCGATTTGATTTTGTCTGAGAACTTTGAAATTCCAAAGAAAAAAGGTAATTATATAGGCATATCAAAAGATTTTGAGTGTCGTTGGTCATATATAAATGGAAGTTTTATAAAAGAACCTTCAAAAGAAAATGGTGTTGCGGGATTATTTATATTTGAAAGTAAAAAATATTTGGAAAACATTGCTGAAGAAGGTGCATTAGTTGGTTGGCTAGAAAAACAAAATATAAAGTTTGACAGACTTAACTTATATGGTTCAAAAGAAATAGGGACATTATTATCATATTCTGATAATAATGATTCAACGCCTAGATGCAGACCATTTAATTCTATGGAATTTGATGGTGATGTTATTGTTAAAAGAGGAATTAATGAGCAAGGCAAAAAAATAGCAGTTGATGAAATTGCTTGGTATAAACATGTTAAAGAACTTGGTTATAAAAATATTCCTGAGATATTTGAGTATGAGCCTTTAACTATGAAGCGAGTTCAAGGTAAGAATATATATGAATATGATTGTTTGACTCGTTCTCAAAAAAGAGAGATATTAAGAAAATTAATAGAAGCATTAAAGGAACTTCATAATTTAGAGGAAAAACAACCTATAAACATAGTTGATGTAGAAGATAATTTCTTAAACAAAACTTTTGATAGACTTTCTAAAGTTGAAAATTTGGTTCCATTTGCGAAAGATGAGTTCATCAAAATTAATGGACGGTATTATAAAAATGTATTCTTCAATAAAGAAGAATTAAAAGAAAAGATAAAAACAGTTTATCCTAAAAGTTTTTCATTAATTCATGGTGATTGTACGTTTTCTAATTTAATGTTTGATACATATAATATGAAAGCAATATTAATTGATCCTAGGGGATATTTTGGGAAAACAAAATTTTATGGTGATGTAGATTATGACTGGGCAAAGCTTTATTATTCTCTTGCTGGCGATTATGATCAATTCAACCTTAAAAAATTCACACTTGATATAAGAGAAAAAGAAGTTGAATTTGCAATAAAACCAAATAATTGGGCAGATATGGAAGAATTTTTCTTTGATTGTTTACCTAATGTATCTAAGTTTAAAATTAAATTACTTCATGCCATTATTTGGTTATCATTAACTACTTATGCTTGGGAAGATTATGATTCTATATGTGGTGCATTCTATAATGGTGTTATAAAATTGAATGAGGTTTTAGAATAATGGAATTATCATCATTATCACATACTTGGATTTTTGACATTGATGGGACAATAGTAAAACATAACGGATATAAAATTGATGGATATGATACCCTTTTGGGGGGAGTAAAAGAATTTTTTGAAAAACTTCCAAAAGAAGATAAGGTGATTTTATTGACTGCTAGAAAGAATGAGCATATAGATAATCTAAAGACTTTTTTAGATGCAAATTATATACGTTATGACAATATTATATGTGACGTTCCAATGGGAGAAAGAATATTGGTAAATGATAATAAACCGTCAGGATTGCAATGTGCATATGCTATAAATAAAAGAAGAGATGAAAGCTTAAATATAACTTATACAATCAATGAGGCGTTGTAATGACCATTTTATTAGATAATGACACATCCGTTCAATTTTCATTGGATAAGAAATGTGCAATAAATACAATAAATAGTGAAATTGATACTTTAGTTAAGTTAAGAGATAATCTTGATTTTAATTTGACAAAAACACTTGATATCATACAAAGTGCAAAAGGGCGAATTATATTAACTGGTATAGGTAAATCAGGACATATAGGAAAAAAAATAGCAGCTTCTCTAGCCTCTACCGGTACTCCATCATTTTTTGTACATCCTGCTGAAGCAAGTCATGGCGATTTAGGAATGATAACTGAAGATGATGTCGTTATTGCAATATCAAATAGTGGTGAATCTAAAGAGCTTATAGATATTCTAAATTATTGTAAAAGGTATGGAATAAAGCTAATAGCAATAACAAAAAATAACGAAAGTACACTTGCAAAAGCATCTGATGTTGTTTTGTTATTGCCAAATAATGGAGAAGCTTGCCCATTAGGGTTAGCACCAACAAATTCAACTACCGCAACACTTGTTTTTGGCGATATATTAACTGCAGGACTCATTTCTAGGAAAGGATTTACAAAGGCTGATTTTAATTCGAGACACCCAGGTGGTAAACTTGGTTCTATTCTTCAAAGGGTTTCTGATTTAATGCATATAGGTGATGAGATTCCTGTTTTAGAAGAAAATGCAAGTATGCAGAATGTTTTAATAGAAATGACATCAAAACGTTTAGGTTGTGTTGGTTTTATTGATAAAAATGGTGAGCTGACAGGAATGCTAACTGATGGTGATTTAAGAAGGTGTTTATCAAATAAAATTCTTGATGAAAAAGCTGTAAATATTATGACTAAAAATCCAAAAACCATTTCAAAAGAAACAATGGCATCAGAAGCTTTAAAAATTATGCATGATAAAAAGATTACTAATATGTTTGTAGTTGAAAATAAAAAACCAATAGGAGTAATTCATATTCATGATTTATTAAATAGTGGAGTTGCCTAAGTGAAATTTTACGAATATACAAGAGATGAAAATGAAAGGGCTATAAAAATATTGGGATTTCCAATAATTAAGCAAACTTCTGACTATATAACGGCAGAAAGGCATCAAAGTTTTTTTTATGGCATTATTACGACTATAAAAATAAATGATTTATATTCAGAAAGTTCAAATAAAGAAATTAAATTTTTAGGTAAATCTATATTAAGTAGAAAAGAAAAAAATAATTACAGGGATTATTATATATTTAATAAAAAAGTTTGTTCTATTTCCTTAATTAATGAATTTGAAAGAAAATATTTAAAATATATAAAAAAAGATCATGATGATATATACATATTAAGAGCAAATATAGGTGAAATATATTTAACTTTAACTTATATAATAAACACCTTAATAGAGAAAAATCAAAGTAAAAAACCTCTTATAGTCGCAACGAGAAGGTATCACGTTGAGCTTATAAAAATGATTTGTCCTAATATTCCATTTGTATATATCCATAATTTAAGGATAAAAATTAATCAAGATGAATTTAAAATAAATAATTTTAAATTTCACATATTATATTGTCATAGTCATTTTAAACAAGTTGAGATGGATATAAAAGAAAACGGATTAGGAACCTATCATTATTTTCAATCTATTTTAAATCGATTTGATATAGCAGCTGAAAATATCCGAATGAATAAAATTATGCTGCTTTTAGAATCAGAGATTAGTATGCAAAATAAAGTAAAAAAGTTAGGTTTAAACCAAGAAAATTTTTTATTTATTGCACCAGAAGCACAATCTTGTAAATTATATGATGAAGAGTTTTGGGGCTCATTAATAAAAGAACTAAAAGATAAAGGATATGATGTATTTGTAAATTTAATATTGAATAAAAATTATCTGAAAAATATTGTTGATTTTAAAACTTGCGATTTAAGTTTATCTGAAGCTTTTGCACTAGCAAGGAAAGCTAAACGAATTGTTTCTTTAAGAAGTGGGTTTACAGAGTTTTTACTACAGACAGAAACTCCAATTGATGTTTTATATACAAAATTTTGTCATCGTCATTTATTTGATGATATGGATATAGACCACGTTATATCAGGTTTTGGTATAACAAAAATACCTTATATAGATAAGTCAAAGATTAGAGAATTTAATACGTTTGAAATGTCAAAAGAACAAATTATTGGTTCTATCTTGAACGGTTTATAAAGGGGAAAAATGAAATTATTAAAGATATGTAGAGTAAAAAAGAAAATATATTTAAAATTTTTAAATATTTGTTTATGTAAAATTGAAACAGATTCTAACTTGATAAAGTATAAATTTTTAAATGGAATAATATATTTTAAGTATAATAGATCTAGTTTAGAATATAGAATAAGGCTTATTGGATTTACGATATATCGAAAGGAAAGTAACGATATTTTAAAATATGAATCTTTGTATAAAAGATTGCAAAAGAAAAATTATTTATATCCAAATGTATTAATTTTTAATGGTGCTCCATCTGGAGAATTATATATAGTCCTAAATTTACTGAAAAATATTTTTAAAAATATTTCAAATGACCAATTTCTATTTGTTGTAGATAAAAAATTTAAAAAAGATTTGTGTTGCTTATATTATCCGAATATCAATTGTTTAATTGATAAAAATTTAAATTTATATGTTTCCAAAACAGAAGAATATCAAATAAATAATACAAAATTCTATTCTTTTTTTTCAACAAAACATTACTTAAAACAAGATGAAGAAATTAATAAAAAAAATGTACATTATTATGATTATATTCATAGAGAACTAAAAATAGTAAATGCTTCTCTTTTTAAACTTCCTCAAATTTCGAAGAAAACTTCAGAAAAAATAAAGAATTATATAGAAGAAAATAATCTAAAAAACTTTATAATTATTTCTCCTGAGGCAAATACGTGTTCTAAATATAGTGAATCCTTTTGGAAAAATTTATGTGAACAATTAAAATGTGCATCATATGAAATATTTTTAAATATTATGAAAATGGAAAATTATGTAGAAGGATGTTATGTTAATTATTTTAACTATGAAGAATTGATTGAATTAGCAAAATATTCAAATGGGATTGTTGGCTTGCGTTCTGGCTTACTGGAAATCCTTTCTACTTTAAATATTCCAATTGCTTGTATTTATACTTCATTTCCTAAAAGAGGAGCTTTAAAAGCTATGGATAGTAGTAAAGCATTGACAGGTTTCACATTAAAAAAGTTGCCTGGAATAATTGTAGATAATATTAGCGAATTTGATGTTAATAATTATTCAGAACAAGAATTAATCAATTTGATAATAGATAGTTTGGATAGGAATAAATTATGCAATAAATAGTGTAAATATAAAAATTTTAATGTAAATAAAATTAAAGAGTTTTAAAAGAGTAGAGGTGGAAAAAATGATAAAAGTATATTCTAGAAAAGAATATGTAGATGAGATAGGGTTGCCTATTGTAAGAGTTAGGGTTCTTGGTCTACCAATTTATACTATGAAAAGTTCAGCTGGTTGGATTAAACATAAGTATTTATTAGGTATATTTAAGATAAGAGAGAAAGGTTGGACAAAAGAATATTATATTCTTGGTATCAAAATTTTTAATTGTGAGGATAAATATAAAAAACTAGAAATATTGAATAATCAGATATTGAGAAAATTAGAAGAGAATAATAAAAAAACAGAAAATAAATTAAATTCTATGCATAGAGAATGTATTAATAAAATTCAGACAGCAGCTTTAGTAGCAAGTCAGCACTCTAAAGTATTTCCACAATTTAAGAATAAACACAAAGGTGAGGTTGGTGTTCTTGTTGCAACGGCACCAACAATGCTACATTATGAACCAATACCTAATGCCGTTCATTTTGGGGTTAATAGAGCATTTCAAAATGAAAAGATTAGTTTAGATTATTGGTTTGCAATAGATATTTTACCGATAAAAGCATATATAGATGATATAAAAAAGCAAAAATTTAAAAAATTTGTAGGTCAAGTTTATCAGACCTTCCCTTATGGTTATTATAGAGAAAATAGCGGACATATATCAAATTATGTCATAGATGAAATAGGTGATTGTTATAAATATTTTGTTGAGCAAAATAATTTAAATAATATTAATATAGATATCGAAACTCAAATGCTACCAGATTTAGGTAGTTGTGTATTTGGTGCAGCTTATTTTTCTTTGTATTCAGGCGTAAAAAAATTATACATTGTTGGTTGTGATGCATCTCCTACTGGTTATTTTTATGAAGGAGCGCAAGAAATAAATTCTTATCTATTGCAGTTACCAAAAGCTTGGGCAAAGTTTAAAGAATATGCGCGAGTATTTTATCCAGATGTTGAAATTATTTCTGTAAATCCTGTTGGATTAAAAGGACTTTTTAGAGATGTGTATACTGAAAGTTATTTGGAAGAACATCCGAAAATCAGAGAAGAGTTAGGAAATGATATTGAAATATTAGACACAAATAAGAGAGAGTATTAATGAGCATTATAGATAAAATTCAATTAAAAAACACAGAAGAAAAAAATATTCAATATAGATTGTTTGGTATTCCAATATTTGAAAAAATCGAGAGTGAAAAAAACAAAGAAATAAGAATATTACTAAATAAAAAAAGAAAGAAAATAGATAAAGAAAAACCAGTATTTTATCTAAAAATTAATTCAACTCGATATTTCAGTTTACCTTGTCTCCAAAATTGGATAAATATTGTAGAAAAAATGGATTGCGATTATTATATAATTTCAGATAATCCTAAAATTACAGAATCAATTAAAAAAAATATAATTTTTCCGAATGATGATATAAAGATTATAAAGAGTTGCAGAAGTCAATTTCTGAGAAAAATTGCATCAAAAACAGCGAATAAAGCTTGGACAAATGCTGCGTTAGCTCATCTTACTACATTTTTGCATTCAAAAAAAATAGGAGCTAAACATTTTTGGAATATAGATGCTGATGATACTGTTTTGCTTGGCAATGTGGATTTGATTTCAAATTTATTGTTAAAAATTCAAGATTATGCAATTAAAAATCAAATTAATATTTTTTCTTTGGATATGTGGTACTCGTGGTGTAGAGGAAAACATTGGACTTTTGGTATAACATATACCCAAAACAATATAAATTGGTTTAAAATATTAAAATCAGTTCGTAAAAAATGGCTGGATAATTATCCCACTTTTTCTTGGAAAGATCCTAAATCAATTGTGAATTTAGACTTGTTTTTTACATATTTACGAGATACTAAACGAATAAAGGCTGAGACTTTTTATTTGGAGAATATGTGGTTTATACATTTTTGTGATTTTGCGGCAAGGTTGAGGGATAATGGTATTTGTTACTGGCGAAACGGGTTTGTTCACTATCCTCTTTATACCCGTATTTTTAAACCTGTTGGATTTCAGCAACTTAAAATTCCAGAGGGTGCTATAAAATTTCATGTAAAAACTACAGAAAAAGAATGTATTGATTTTTATAAAAAATATATAAGAAAAAGATAATTAACAAATAGAAATAGGATATAAAAATGATTAAAAAGATAAAAGTTGGTAAAAGAAGAGAGATAATATTTTGTGGATATCCGGTTGTTGCATATGGTGAAATAGAAAAATGTGGAGTATTAGAAAAATATTATGAGCTTTTCCCAAAAATGAGTATTTATGGTACTGAAGAGTTGGCAGAACCTATTCAAGAAGTACAAGATTCGAATAGTTTAAAATTATATTCTTTTGATATATTTGATACATTAATAACTAGAAAAACTGCACAGCCTATAGGTATTTTTTGGGAAATTGAGAGTAAATTGAAAAAAAATAAGGAATATCAGAGCATAAATCCTTATTTAATATCAAATTTTAAAAATATTAGACAAACTACAGAAAATCATATTAGAGATTACAATAGAAGCTTATATGATGTTTATGATATAAAATTTGAGGATATATATAATGAGATTGCAAAAAATTATTCATTATCAAATGAACAAAAAGAAATCTTGATGCAATTAGAAATTAATACAGAGTTAGAAAATTTTGTTCCAATAAAAAGCAATATAGAAAAAATAAAAGAATTAGTTTATAACCAAAAGAAAGTTGTATTAATTTCTGATATGTATCATTCATCTGAAACAATAAGACTGTTTTTATTAAAATTTGATAATATTTTTAGTAATATTCCTATTTTTGTTTCTTCAGAAGAGAATTTAACCAAAAGTAGCAAAAAACTGTTTGAAAAATTACATAAAAAATTTAATATAAAATATTCAGAGTGGGAACACTATGGAGATAATAGATTTTCAGACTATGAAATACCATTATCCCTTGGAATAAAGGCAAATAGATTTGAATATCCAGAACTTCAATTACATGAAAAAATCTTATTAGAAAATAATATAGGAAATATTGAATTACAGAAAGTTATCGGCGTTTCAAAATTAACAAGGTTATTTAAGAATAAAAATGTTTATGAAGATTTTGGTTCAAATTTTATTGCTCCTATACTAATTTCATATTGTAATTTTATATTAGACTATTCTAAAAGACATAATATAAATACTTTATATTTTATAGCTCGGGATGGTTATATTTTAAAAGCAATAACTGATCATATAATAAATATGAAAAATATGGAAATAAAAACAAAATACATATATGGTTCTCGTTTAGCGTGGCAGTTACCTTGTTTTGCTTCAAGAAAAATAGATATAAAAGATCTGTTATATGTTTATAAATTTGATACAAAAATTTTATTTGAAATGTTAAATTTATCAAAAGCAGAAATTAAACGCTTTTTCCCAGAAAAAATTATTAATTCAAAAAATATTTCGTGTTCTGAATTAGATGAATTATGTATTAATTTTAGGTATAATAAAAAATTTATAAAACATTTATATGACAAGTACCAAAAAGCTTACAATTTATTAAAGAAATATTTATTACAAGAGATAGACTTTTCTGAAAAAAATTTTGCATTTGTTGATTTACGAGGAAGTGGAAATACACAAAATATGTTGGCAACAGCTTTTTCTGATATAATGCCACAAGATGTAACTACCTTTTTTTATGAATTAAGTACAACAAAGGTTCCAGAAAATAATATATGTAGGATAGTATATAACTATAGTAATGAGGTTAATATTGTTCTTGAAAGAATAGCAAGAGCTCCTCATTCACAAACAATTGGGTATAAGGAGAAGGACCATTTAATATATCCTGTTTTAGAAGATTCAAGTGAAAATATAACTATTTTATCTTATTTAAAAGGAGTTGAAAACTTTATAGAACAGTATTTTAAATTGTATGAAAATATTGATATTTCTACGGAATGTTCATTAAAATATTTGAAATATTTATCTAAAAATATAGATGAAAATACAAGAAAAATTATTGAAAATGTAAAATTTAAGGATTTTGGAAAGGAACAAAATGCAAAACAATAAACAATATAAAGCTTTAATTGCTGTTCGTTCAGGATCAATAAGAGTCAAAAATAAAAATATAGCACCATTTGCTGATAGTAGCTTATTAGAAATTAAAATAAAGCAGCTATTAGCAGTTCCTGAATTAAATGGTGTTGTTGTTAATTCTAATGATGATAGAATGCTTGAAATTGCAAGTTCTCTTGGAGCTGAAGTTGTTAAAAGGGATGAATATTATGCTACGTCTGAAGTTTCTCCAAACGAATTATATGTAAATATTGCAGAAAATTTTAATGCTGATGTGATGGTATTTGCAAATGCGACCAATCCACTGGTAAAAACGGAAACTGTTAGTTCCTGTATTCAAAAATATAAAACATTAGATGAATATGATTCTTTGAATACTGTAAATTTAGTAAAAGAATTTTTATGGTTAGATGGTAAAGCGATAAATTATAATCCAGATAAAAAACCAAGAAGTCAAGATTTACCTAATATAGTGTCAATAAATCATGCAGTAAATATAATAGATAAAAATTTAATGATAAAGAAGCGTGATATTTTTGGATTTAAGCCTTATTTATATACAATTGATAAGGTTGAGTCAATTGATATTGATGATATGATAGATTTTGAGTATGCAGAATTTATGTATAAAAAATTAAGAATGGATTAGTTATGCGAAATATTAAATTACTTGACTGTACTTTAAGAGATGGAGGTTTTGTTAATGATTGGAATTTTGGATATCAAAATATAATTAGTATTTTTAATCGTTTAGTAAAATCAAATATTGATATTATCGAACTTGGTTTTATTGATGATAGAAGAGTTTTTAATAAGAATAAGACAATCAATCCTAGTACTTCTTCTTTCGATATTATCTTTTCTCAACAAGATAAGAAAAACTCTATAGTAGTCGGAATGATTGACTATGGTACATGTTCACTTGACAATATATCATTAGCAAAAGATTCTTATTTAGATGGAATAAGAGTAATTTTTAAGAAAAAAGATATAGAACCAGCAATTAATTTTTGTTTTGAATTAAAGAAAAAAGGATATATAGTTTTTGTTCAACCCGTATCAATTACTACATATTCAGATAAAGAAATGTTAGATCTAATTGATTTAGTAAATATATTAGCACCTAATGCTATGTCTTTAGTGGATACATATGGTTTATTACATAAAGATAGATTATCGAGATATTTTTATTTAATAGATACTAATTTAAAAGAAAATGTAGCTATTGGCTATCATTCACATAATAACTTTCAGCTTGCATATGCAAATTGCATAGAACTTTTAAATATTAGAACAAATAGGGAAATTGTATTAGATAGTTCTTTATATGGAATTGGGAAAAGTGCAGGAAATTGTGGAAGTGAATTACTTGCAATGTACTTGAATGAAAATTTTAATAAAAATTATGATATTTATGAACTATTAGAATGTATTCAAAATAGTATATTACCAATAAAAGAAGAACATACATGGGGTTATTCTTTGCCTTATTACATATGTGCTTTGAATAAAACACATCCCGAATATACAAAATATTTAAGTAATAAAAATACTTTATCAGTGAAGTCAATTAATTCAATTTTGGAAATGATAGAAGAAGACAAAAAATTATCTTTTGACAAGGCTTATATAGAAGAATTATATTTAAAATATCAAACTAAGTATATTGATGATACAGATACATATAAGTGTTTAGAAGAAAATCTTAAAGGAAGTAAATTATTGATTCTTGGTCCAGGAGGTTCAATAGTTAGAGAACGGGGAGTAATTAATAATTATATAAAAAGAAACAATCCAATTATTATATCTGTTAATCATTTGAGCGAACTTTATAATCTTGATTATGTTTTTATTTCAAATTCTAAGAGATATGAAAATTTTGGTAATAAGTTATTGCAAAGAAGGAAGAATACAAAAGTTATTATAACATCAAATATTACTCCTATTGATAATGGTGTAGATTATATTTTAAATTATGCAAAATTAATTAATGAAAAATCTTTGATTCCTGATAATTCTATGAGTATGTTGTTAGAGTTTTTTATCAAGATCGGAATAAAAGATATTGCTTTTGCAGGTTTTGATGGTTTTTCTATATTAAATAAAGATAATTATTTTGAAGATAATATTACGTTATCAAAAGATAAACAAGACATAAAACTCTTTAATGAAGTAATTGCAAAACAATTGAAAACATATAGTAAGTATATTCAGATTAATTTTATAACTGATAGTGAATATTTACGTAAAGAGGTTCAAAATGCCACAATATAAAGCTATAATTTTTGATGTGGATGGGACATTAATAAATGGACAAGAAGGTATTCTCTCTTCTGTTATGTCAACAGTTGAATATTTTAAATTAAGAAAATTATCAAATAATGATTTATTGTCATTTGTTGGTCCTCCCATACAAAATTCTTTTATGAAATATTATGAAGTTAATGAATCTGTTGCCCAAGAATATGCTAATTATTTTCGTGAATGTTATTCTAATGGTGATGTTTTTAAGGCATATGTATATGATGGAATATATGAACTATTAGCATATTTAAAAGAAAAAGGTTATATGCTGGCAATTGCGACATATAAAAGACAAGATTATGCAACTAAATTATCAAAATTTTTTAAATTTGATAAATATTTTGATTTTGTATGTGGTGCCGATAATAAAAATAAATTAACAAAGAAAGATATTATTAATCAATCTATAATGTTATGTGGTTGTCAAAATAAAGATGTTGTTATGATTGGAGATAGTTTCCATGATGCAAAAGCTTCAACTGAGCTTGGTATTGATTTTATTGGTGTTACATATGGTTTTGGGTTTAAGACTAAAGAAGAAATAAACATATATAATCCTATATATTGTGCTAACAATACTAAAGAAATCATCAGTTTTTTTGCTAGAGTATAGTTTTGTTAAATTTAATTATTTTTAATACTATAAAAATTGTTATAGATTTATTCTACTTCAGAAGACATTAAAAAAAAGAGTGACTTTAAATCACTCTTTAACTTTGTTTATTATTAATAAATAACTATTCAACTTCAATAGCATTAACAGGGCAGCAATCAGCAGCTTCTTTTACGCAATCTTCATTTCCTGCAATAGCGCCTTCATTTACAACTGCTTTATCTTCTACTGAAAATACTGCATCACATACTGATTCACATGCTCCGCAAGCTATGCAACTATCGTTAACGGTAATTTTCATTATTGTCTCCTTTTTGTTTAACTAACTTAATTTAACTATAACATCTAAATTATAACATTAAAATTTAATTTTAAAATAGGAATTTTTATTTCTTTAAATTAAACATTCTATCTATACTTAATCTTGCTTTTTCAATTATATTTTTATCTAATGTAATTTCGTTTTTTTCGTTTAATAACGTATCATAGATTTTTTCTAAAGTATTATATTTCATACTATGGCATATTATATTTTCATTAATTAAAATAAATTCTTTGCCCCAATTATTTAATTTACTGTCTCTGTTTAATCTTTCTACAACACCTTTTTCTGTTGCAATTACAAATTGTTTTTTATCACTTTTCTGTGAAAATTCCATAATTTCTTTTGTAGACCCTACAAAATCAGCCAATTTAGATACTTCATAATGACATTCAGGATGAGCAAGTATCAATGCTTCAGGATAGCTTTTTCTTGCTTCCATTATATCTTCAGGTCTTATTCTTAAATGTACAGGGCAAAAACCGTTAAAAGTTATAACTTCAACATCTTGAAGCTTATTTTCTATCCATTTCCCTAAGTAATTGTCAGGTGCAAATAAAACCTTTTGCACATTTAAATTTTTTACTATATCTACAGCATTAGAGCTTGTACAACATATATCACATTCAGCTTTTACTTCTGCTGTTGAATTAATATAGCATACAACAGGAATGTTGGGATGTTTTTTCTTAAATAATCTTAAATTCTCAACGTCTATCATATCTGCCATATGACAACCTGAAGTCATATCAGGTATTAATACTTTTTTATTAGGTGAAAGTATTTTTGCACTTTGTGCCATAAAATAGACACCAGCGAAAACAATTATATCTGCATTAGTCTGAGAAGCAACTCTGCTAAGGTATAATGAATCACCAACGTAATCAGAAACTTCATCAATTTCTATATTTTGATAACAATGGGTAAGTATAATTGCATTCTTTTCTTTTTTTAATTTATTGATTTTTTCGACTATATTCATAACTTTCTACCTATTGAGTTAATTATAAATTAAATTACAATGACAATGCTAAGTCAAGTTAAGAAAATAATTTTGTAAAATTTCTGCTATAGTTTTATGGGCATTTTCATCATAATGTATTCCATCTGTTTTAGAAACATTTACGAAATCATTAAGGTTAATGACCTTGCACTTTTTTTCTTTGGCTATATTTTGATAAATGTTATTTAGTTTTTTTGATTCTTCTATTGATTTTTTATCAAAAAGTTGGCAGAAATATCCATTATAAATGTCCGTAGTGATTACTGATGGGACTAATATTATAATGTCAAGATTTGGATTTATATCGTTTGCTATATCAATTATTTGGGCAAGGCCGATTTTAATTGATTCTTCATTATAATTATAAATTTTTTGCAAATCATTTATTCCTAATGCCAGAATAAGAATATCAGTCTCGCGGTTCAAATATTTCTTTATAGCTTTATATCCTGTATGTTCTTCACCATCAGGATTATCCATAAAGCAAGTTCTATTGTTACATCCGGCTTCAATTACAACGTATTTATCTTTTAATAAATTCTGTAGTATGCCAGTCCATCTTTTATGTATGTTATATCTTTTAGCGTTTATTGGATTGAAACCGTATGTATTACTGTCTCCAAAACATAGGATTTTTTTTAACTTGTATTCCATTTTATTTACATAAGCCAATCTAAAACTCTTTTTGATACATATTCAAAAGAATTTATTTCGGGAAGTCTTCCTATTTTTCCATTTTTTGAATAAACAATAATAGGAACTTGTTCTCTTGTATGGTCAGTACCAGGAACTGTAGGGTCGCAGCCATGGTCTGCCGTTATTATAAGAAGATCTTCTTCAGTCATTGCATCAATTATTTTAGGCAGGTATGAATCTATTTCTTCTATCGCTTTTGCGTAACCTTGAGCATTATTTCTATGACCATAAAGCATATCCGTATCCACAAGATTTGTAAAAATGAACTGCTTATCATATTTTTCTATATTGTATTTTTTACACTTTAATTCATCAAGGTTTAATTCATTCCTAACAGCTTTTAATGTGATTTCAAGACCTTCTGTATTTCCGCCTGTATGAATAGCATGCGAAATGCCTTTACCTACAAAAATATCTTCAATTTTGCCTATACCAATTACTATTCCTTTGTTTTTTAATATAATATCGCAAGTTGAATCTTTGAAAGGTTCAACAGAATAATCACGTCTTAGGCTGCTAATTCTAGTTGGTTTTCCGTTTATCATTCTATATGGTCTAGCTATAACTCTTGAAACATTATATTTATCTGTTAAAAGTTCTCTTGCAATTTTACAATAATTGTATAAAGTTTCTAATGGTATTACATCAATATCAACTGCAATTTGAAAAACGCTGTCTGCACTTGTGTAAATGATAGGAAATTTGGTTTTAGAATGTTCTTGATGATAGTCTTCAATAACTTTTGTTCCTGAGGCAGGAAAGTTTGCTAAAATGCCTCCGCATTTTGTTTTTTCTATAAACATTTTTATAAGTTCTTCAGGGAATCCGTTTGGATAAACTTTAAATGGATTATCAAGAACAAGCCCCATCATTTCCCAGTGTCCGGTTGTAGTGTCTTTCCCTTTTGATTTTTCTTTCATTATTCCATATTCTGCTATTGAATCAGAATTGGCTGGAACACCCAAAACTTCGCCTAAATTGCCGAGTCCCATTTTATAAAAATTTGGTATATTTAAACCGCCAACTGCTTTTGCTACATTACACAATGTATTACATTCCGGAATATCCGAATATTCACTGCAATCCGGCATAGCTCCGCAACCCATTGAATCTATTACTATAACAATTGCTCTTTTCATAATTACACCCCTTAACTATGACTATTTTAGTACAATTTAGAAATAAAAAAAAGTTCTGTTTTCAGAACTTTTTAATTAAATCCCCAATCTCGCTCGATTAAAACCACTTTTCCTTATTAATGTCTAACCTAAATATTCCCAAATCAATACTCTCTCCCACAAGAAAGCTTAGCCATCACTCCTTCCGCAAGCTGTTTTCTCTTTGTTTCTAAATAGTAAATCTTATTAACCTACCTTACAAGCTAATATTTTTTAATCAAATTTTACAAATGACCATGCCCTTACATACAAGTGGTTAAAATAACTTTTACAATCTTTTACAAACGTATTTTTGACACTTTTTATAAAATTATGCTTGACAGGTGCATGAACCTTTTATATTTCGAATTCGACCAAAATATTGTTACAAGCGTAATTTTATTCTGTTACAAGCATGTAAATTTAAAATTATTAAAAGTTACAAAATTAACAAACTTATTTATTTTAAAAATATAATCTATAATGTAAGCAGAAAGACAAGGTTATATATGATTTTTAGATTTTTGACATCCGGAGAATCTCATGGACAGTGCTTAAATGCAATAATAGAGGGTGTTCCGTCCGGTATAACCATAGATGATGAATTTATTAATAATGAACTTGCAAGAAGACAAGTTGGATACGGTCGTGGTGGTAGAATGCAAATCGAAAAAGATACTGTAAAAATTCTATCAGGGGTAAGACATTGTAAATCTATAGGTAGCCCGATTTGTTTAGAAATTGAAAATAAAGACTGGAAAAACTGGATTATTCCCATGAATAGTCAAGTAGTCGATAATACTGATGAAAATTTGAAACTTATTGAATCAAAAAAAATTATAAATGTAAGACCCGGTCATGCCGATTTAGCTGGTGCTCTAAAATATAATCATAAAGATATCAGAAATGTTTTAGAACGTTCAAGTGCAAGAGAAACAACGACTAGAGTTGCTGTTGGTGCTATTGCTAAAAGTATATTAAAAGAATTTAATATAGAAGGATTATCTTGTGTAATCCAAATTGGTTCTGTTAAAGCTGAAGTTCCGAATGATATTTTTCAATTTAAACAAGATATTGAATCTTCTGATCTAAGAACTTCAGATAAAGTTGCTTATGAAAAAATGAAAATTGAAATCGATAAAGCAAAATCAGAAGGGGATACTTTAGGCGGAAGTTTTAAAATCGTATTTAAAAATGTTCCTGTAGGGTTAGGTTCCCATGTCCATTGGGATAGAAGAATTGATGGTTTATTAGCACAAGCAGTTATGAGTATTCAAGCAGTAAAGTCTGTTGAAATAGGTCTTGGTTCAAAGGTTGCTCAAACTTTAGGTTCAAAAACTCATGATGAAATTTTTATTGAGAATGGTCAATATGTGAGAAAAACAAATAACGCTGGTGGTATTGAGTCAGGAATAACAAATGGTGAAGATATTGTTATTACAGCTTCAATGAAGGCTATTCCAACAATGCGAAAACCTTTGAACTCTATTGCTATCGATAAGAAAGAAGCAGTTCAGGCTCATTTTGAACGTTCAGATACTTGTGCGGTTGCTGCATGTGCTGTAGTTGCAGAGGCCATGGTCGCAATTGTTTTGGCTGATGCTATGCTCGAAAAATTTTCTCATGATAGTATTGATGAAATGAAAATAAACTATCAAAATTATCTTGATACGGTTTCTAAGAGGTAGTTTATGAATATTTCTTTAATAGGAATGATGGGCTCTGGAAAAACATGTGTTGGAGAACTTTTGGCAAAACTCTTAAATATGTCTTTCGTTGATACTGACGAACAAATCATTAAGACTGAAAAAATATCCATCAATCAAATTTTTGCTCAAAAAGGTGAAACTTATTTTAGAGAAATAGAATCTGCTACTTTAAAAAATGTTTTAAATTATAATAATCAGATTATTTCAACTGGTGGAGGCATTATTAAGTCAAATGAAAATTTATCATTATTAAAAGAAAAATCAATTGTTTTCTATCTTAAGGCTAATCCAGATATTCTTTTTGAAAGAATAAAAAATAATAAAGAACGACCTCTTTTAAATGTTGAAGATATGAAGGATAGGATAAAAACTATACTTCGAGAACGAATTTCTCAATATGAGAAAGCGCAATATATAATTGTTACAGATGATAAATCACCGACTGAAATAGCAAATGAAATTATAGGAATAATAAATGACTGTGTTAAATGTTAAAATAAAAGCAACAAAGGAAAGTTCATATCCGATTATAATAGAAGAAAATATTCTTGAAAAAGCCTATGAATATATTTTAAAATATACAAGTGCCAAAAAGTTTCTTGTTGTTACAAATGATAAAATTTTTAATCTTTATGGCAAATATCTTAGAAGTGATAATTCTGAATTTATTGTACTTCCGGATGGGGAAGTATATAAATCAATGGAATATCTAAATAAAATTTTAGATAAAGTATTAGAAATAAAATTAGAAAGAAAAGATGCAATAATAGCATTGGGTGGTGGTGTAATCGGTGATATGGCAGGTTTTGCTGCTGCAATATATCAAAGAGGAATTGATTTTATACAAATCCCAACAACATTATTAGCCCAGGTTGATTCTTCTGTTGGTGGTAAAGTTGCTGTTAACCATAAACTTGGTAAAAATATGATTGGTGCTTTTTATCAACCGAAACTTGTTTTATCTGATACTAATGTTCTTAAAACATTGGATGAAAGACAATTTAAAACAGGACTAAGTGAAGTTATAAAATACGCTTTTATTGAAAAATCTTGCTGTGCTGAAGAAGATTATAATTTTTATGAGTTTTTGAAAGAAAATAAAGAAAAAATATGTATAAAAGATTCAACAGCCTTAAAAGAGTTAATTACAATATGCTGCAAATTAAAAAGTGCAGTTGTAAATCAAGATGAAAAGGAAAAAGGTTTAAGAGCAATATTAAATTTTGGACATACATATGCCCATGCAATTGAAAATATTACCAATTATGAAAAATATACACATGGTGAAGCAGTTTCAATCGGTATGAAATTAATCTTTGATTTAGCATTATCTCTTGAGAAAATTTCTGATGAATATTATAAAGATGCAATATCTTTAATAAAAGAATATGATTTAGTAACAAGTTTGAATTTTAATCCTGATAAAGAAAAGTTCTATGATGCAATGAAATCAGATAAAAAGGTCTCAAATCAATCAATTGTGTTTGTAATGCCAAAGAATAGAAAAGAAGTTGAAATCAAGAATAATATTGATAAAAAACTTATATTACAGGGTATTTAATAATTGGTAAGTTAAAATATAAAAAAGTTTATAAGTGTTGCAAAAGGGGTTTATATGAAAATTTTATTGTCAAATGATGATGGTGTAATGGCAGAAGGTATAAAAGCCTTAACTACTGCTTTAAGTAAAGAGCATGATGTATATGTTATTGCACCTGATAGAGAAAGAAGTGCAGCAGGGCATTCTTTAACATTGCATACTCCGATAAGAGTAGAAGAGCTTGAATCTAAATTTGGTGCTAAAAGAATTTGGATTACAAGTGGAACTCCAGGAGATTGTGTAAAAATTGGTATAAATGCGATTTTAAGTGATGATGAAAAACCTGATCTGATTATTTCTGGAATAAATCATGGTCCAAATCTTGGGACAGATATACTATATTCAGGAACCGTAAGTTGTGCAATGGAAGGTGCTATGATGGGCTACCCAAGTATAGCAATTTCACTAGCAAGTATGAGTTCAGAACCTGAATTATTTAAAAATGTAGCAGCATTTGTTGCAAAATTTGTACATAAAATAAAAGATTACAAATTTCCGCCAAAAACAATTTTGAATGTTAATGTGCCAGGTTTAATGCCTGAAGATTTAGCAGGTATAGCAATTACTCGATTAGGTGGGAAAATGTTTACCGATGAATATGATAAAAGAGTTGATCCCAGAGGAAAAGTATATTATTGGATGGCTGGAGAGTTAATAAAACAGTGTGAAAATGATGATTCTGATATAAATGCTTTAAGGTGGAATAAAGTCTCCATCACCCCAATAACATTTGAAATGACTCTTGATTCGGTGCGTCCAGAACTTGAACAAACATTATGTTCAGATGATATAGCTGATTGGATTTAGAATTGACCAAGATTTTTTAAATGTTCAATAGTTGGGTTCTTTAGCCCAATTATTGCTATACCATCAAATCTATAAGCATTATATTTCTTTTCTGACAATTGAAGATAAGCTGTAATTGCTGTATTTATTTTTTCTATTTTTCGTTGATTAATTGCTTCAAAAGGATGTCCGTAATTTAATGTTGTTCTTGTTTTAACTTCAACAAAAACTAAAGTTTTTTTATCTTCTGCAATAATATCAATTTCCGCATTTTTCGAGTAATGCCAATTTGTTGCAATAATTTTATAACCTAAATTTTGAAGGTATTTTTTTGCAATATCTTCACCTTTTTTTCCGTTATCAATATTTTTTTTGAAATCCATAGTTTGATTATATCAAAAGTTTGTGATAAAAATTACTTGTTATGAATAAAAAAAATAAAACAATTTTAATAACTGGAGCATCTTCAGGTATTGGTAGAGAAACAGCAATCAGGCTTGCGAAAGAAGGTCATAAAGTATTTGCTGGTATAAGAAGAAAAGTTGATAAAATAGAAATTGAAAAGCTTAGTAAAAATATACAAGGTGTATATTTGGATGTAGCCAACCAATCTAGTATAGATAAAGCTTTTTGGTTTGTAATGAAAAATACGGATAAAATAGATGTATTAATTAATAATGCAGGGATTGTTGTTGCAGGTCCTGTTGAGTGTCTAGATTTTAAAAGGCTAAAAGAACAATTTGAAATAAATACTTTTGGTCCTATTCTAGTTGCCCAGAAATTTCTTCCATTATTAAGTAACGGAAGAATAATCAATATAAGTTCTATGGCTTCAACTGGAATTTTTCCATATATTTCTCCATATTGTGCATCAAAAAGAGCAATGGACATTTTGTTTAATAGTTTTGCTGTAGAAAATAAAAATAATATAAAAGTAATATCAGTAAAACCTGCAGCAATTAAAACTCCAATATGGAATAAATCTGTTAAATCAGCAAAAGACTCTTTTGAGAATATAAGTGAAATAGCTAAAGAAAAATATTTAAAAGAATTATTATTTTTAGAAAAAAATGCATTGGGAAATAATAATAAAGGGATAGAAATATATGTTGCTGTTGATAAGATTATAGAAATTATTAATACAAAGAATCCAAAATCAACATACAATATTGGTATACAGGCTGTTTTTGCCGATATTATTTCAAAGTTTCCTCAAGATTTTATAAATAGATTAATAAAATTCCGATTGGGCAAAATATAAATATACAAATGGGCTATTGTTATAAACATAATAATTTAGTTTTATTTTATTATGAATAAAATATATACAATAATAGTAATTTTAACTTTTGGATTAATTGGGTACCTTATATATGATAAGTATACTCATGTTAGTGTAATAGTAAAATTTGATGAGCTTGAGCCAATTGAGAAGCAGATGAATGTATACTACAAAGGTTTTAAGGTTGGAAGAACGGTAAAAATATATCCTGATAGGAATTATCAAAATACATTCATTGAAATGAGGTTATTTCCATATAATATAAACTTGCCAGCCAATATAACTGCTAAAATAAAAAGAACGAAAACGGCTGCATATATAAATATTATTGTCCCCGAAGAACCATCTGTTAAAAGAATTGCAAATAGGCAAATAATAAAGGGTACATCGACAAAAGATTTAAACAGTTTAATCAACGATTCTTTGGGAGATGATGGTTTTGACATGATTATAGATGATGCTACAAGTTTAATGGAAACAGCTAATGTTACAGTGAAAAATTTAGGAGATATTTTTTTTCAAGTTAACGAAATAATTACTGAAATTAGAGGTGATATAAATTTAGCAGCTGATAATCTTGCAAAAACTACCACAAATTTAGAAAAAATGTCTGCAAGTTTAAATAAGAGTTTGGATGAAGAAACAATGAAAAACTCTATAAATAACATAGAAGAAACAACTCAAAATATATTAAAAATAACAGAAAGCATAAATGACATAACTGTAGAGATAGATACTAAAACAATGCCTATAGTAAATTCCGTTCTGTGTGAAACAAATTCAACAGTAAAAAATGTTAATGAAATTTCTGAAGGAATAAAAAATACCTTAAAAAAGAAAAGAGGATTAGGCAAAGTACTTTTTGGCCGACCAATTTCTGAAGAAAAGGACTAAAGTTATTTTGTTTTCAATTGGTGTGTTTCAATCATAACCATCAATACAGAAATATCTGCAGGTTTAACACCACCGATTCTTGAAGCTTGACCTAGAGTAATCGGTCTTATTTTAGCCAGTTTATCCCTTGTTTCTATAGAAATATGTTGAATTTTACTATAGTCAATATCAGATGGAATTCTTATTTTTTCAAGTTTATCAGACATATTTACTTGTTGAATTTGACGTTTTATATATCCTTCATATTTGATTTTTACTTCAACTTGTTCATATACATCACGAGTTAATGCTAATTTTCGGGTATTTTCATCAGCTTCAATTAAAGTTTCATATGTAACATTTGGTCTTTTTATTAATTCTGCAAGTTTCATTCCCTTATCAATATGTTCGCCGTATTTTAATAGAACAGAGTTTACTTTTTCAGATGGTGAAATTTTTTCAGACATTAATCTTATGATTTCATTTTCAATAGTTTCTTGTTTCTTTATGAAAGCCTGATATCTTTGTTCATCAATCAAACCTGCTTCATATCCTATTTTAGTCAATCTTTCATCAGCATTATCTTGCCTTAAAAGTAATCTGTATTCAGACCTTGATGTCAACATTCTATATGGTTCATCAATATCTTTTGTAACCAAATCATCAACTAATGTTCCAAGGTATGATGATTCTCTTGAAAGAGTTATCATTTCTTTATTTTGAAGATACTTTATTGCATTAATTCCTGCTAATAACCCTTGTGCTGCAGCTTCTTCGTAACCGGAAGTTCCATTTATTTGCCCTGCACAAAATAGTCCTTTTATTTTTTTTGTCATAAGAGAATGTGTTAATTGCACTGCAGGTAAATAATCATATTCTACAGCGTATGCAGGTTTCATAACATGTACATTTTCTAAACCTGGCAGTGACTGTAACATTTGAATTTGTACAGTTGCAGGAAGACTGGTAGAAAAACCTTGTACATACATTTCATAAGTATTTTTACCTTCAGGTTCAATAAAAATATGATGAGACGGATTGTGTGCAAATCTTATAATTTTATCTTCTATAGAAGGGCAATATCTTGGACCTATTCCGTGAATTAATCCTGAATATAGAGGTGATTTATCTAGGTTATTTTTTATAATTTCATGTGTTTTTGATGTTGTTCTAGTTAAATAACACGGATATTGTTCTCTAATCGGTCTATTTTGAAGAAAAGAGAAAAATGAAGGATTTTTATCTCCGGGTTGTTCAATCATTTGTGAAAAATCAATTGTTCTAGCATCAACTCTTGCCGGAGTTCCAGTTTTTAGACGTCCGATTTTAAATCCAAGCTTTTTTAGTGATGGAGATAGGCCTTTTGCACTTGCTTCACCGAGTCTACCGAATTCTAAATATTGAAGACCGACCCATATTCTTGCTTCTAATGATGTTCCTGTTGTTAGAATGACAACAGGGGCATAATATTCCTGCCCAAATTCGTCCTTTAGTCCTTTTACTTGATCATTTTCAACTAAAAGTTCAGACATTGTACATTGTTTTAAAGATAGATTACTTTCACTTTCAAGTAAACTTCTTACAAAACGCATATATTCTTTTTTATCTGATTGAGCTCTTAAAGCTCTAACGGCAGGTCCTTTTGAAGAATTCAATGTTTTTAGTTGCATATAAGTAGCATCAGTTGCAATAGCCATTATTCCGCCAAGTGCATCAATTTCTCTAACTAAACAGGATTTTGCAGGTCCACCTATTGCAGGGTTACAAGGCATTAAAGCAATATTATCCAAATTTAAAGAGGCAAGTAATGTTTTTGCACCAAGCTTTGCTGCCGCCATTGCTGCTTCACATCCTGCGTGCCCCGCACCTACTACTATTACATCATACTTAAACATACTTTAATTATAATCTAAAAAAAATATCTAATAAATTTAATTTTAATTTGTAAAAAATTTGACAAAAAATCTTAATATATATAGAAAATCTCATGACAAAAATTTATTGAAGAACTATTATTATATTGTTATTCGATAATTATTCTATTATGGAGATGGGGAAATTAATACTTCTGTTATAAATAAAAATAATAAGTTGTTCTTAGAAAGTACAAATTTAAGCTCATTATCTTGTGATGATGATAAATTTAGTTCATTAAGTATGTCGGCAATGCTTGCTAGAGGAGAAGTTCCTGATTCTCACAGAAGAACGGCTGATAACTATATGGTTATAAAGAAAATATACGGAGTTCCTGTTGTTTTACCTCGTATTAATAATAAGGAGAAGGCTTTGCTTGCAAAGTATGATTTTAATCCGTTAGAATTTTCTACAATAAAACAAATAAATGAAGAATTATCTTTCTTAAAAAGATGGTCTATGTCTTTAGAAAAAAATTTAAAAGCAGATGCTGATGAAATCATTCAAATAAGAGCTAAAGAGCTTAAATATCTGGCTGCTTCAAGGTATGTAAGTTTATCAAGTGAAATATATTCAGGTTATAAAGCACTTGAAAGGTACTTTGAAGAAATTTCAAAATATTAGTTTTATAAAGGGAATATATGAATACTATAAAATTAGATAATTCAATTGTACTTATTATAGATGTACAAGAAAAATTGGTGAATATGTTAGAGGATAAGATGGTCTCATCAGAAGCTGTAAAAGTGGCAAAAGCTGCTGGTATTTTAAATATCCCAACGATTATTACTGAACAGTATCCCAAAGGTTTAGGTACTACAATTTCTGAAATTAAAAATGCAGTTCCAAATGCTGAATATATTGAAAAATTTAGCTTTAGTGCATTAAAAGAAGACACTCTTCAAGCTAAGTTAAATAAATTAAATAAAAAACAGATAATTATTTTGGGAATTGAAACACATATTTGTGTACTTCAAACGGTTGTTGATTTACTAAATCAAGATTATGAGGTATTTATAGTTGAAAATTCTTGTGGTTCAAGGTCTCAAAAAAATAAAGAAATTGCATTAAAAAGATTAATGCATATGGGTGCACAGATTGTTACTACAGAAATGGTAATATTTGAACTTCTTGAAACTTCTAAACATCCCAAATTCAAAGAAGTGCAAGCTATTATCAAATAGTTTTACTTGAATATAGTTAATAGTGACTTCTTTTTATTTTTTTCATTATCAAGCATGTTTTGAATTCTTTCGTAAAGTTCAAAATTTGTATTTAGTTGTTCTGCTCTTTTTTCAGCATATTTGATTAAATCAAAAATATGTTTTGGAATATTATCTTTATTTTTAAGGTACCAATTTTCTTCAATATCTAATACAGTTGTATATAAACCTGCATTGTAATTTGTTATCATCCACTTTTCAATTTCTTCAATTGAGTCATTTATACCAGGGATTATAATATATTTTGCACTCACAAGGTATCGACCTAAAAATGTTGTTTGGAGTGCATATTTTCGTATTGTTTCTCTTACTTTTTCATAACAAGGAACTTGTTTTATTTTTTCAAATGTTTCTTTTGAGCCTGAATCGACAGAAACAACAACATATCCTCTTATTTCATTAATGGCTCTTGCTAGAGCAGGACTATATTTTATTCCTGAAGTATGAACTCTTATTCCCCAAAAATAATTATCCAAGAAAAATGTTACAAGATCTTCAAATTCGTCCAATAAAGTTGGCTCACCACCACCAAAAGATATAATTCCTCCCGGTCTCAATATACCTTTTTCATACATATCTTTAACATATGGAAGAACATTATATAATTTGTCTACTTTAAAATCTTTAGGATTATTTGTTGCATAACAATATATACATTTAGAATTGCAATTTGTCCAATGGCTTATATAAAGATTATTTATATAATTTTCACTGTCCCATTTGTCTTCTTTTAGAAAAGGGCAGCCTATGCAACTAGTGTTTATTTTTCCCTTTTTATGAAATCTTCGGAATATTTCTTTTACTTTGAAAATTCTATCCCAGTTAATTGGTTGACCGACAAAGTTATCTCTAATTAAAGTATGTCCACCGCCCTCATGACCACAGTAACAGCACATTGTAAGTTTATATTGAAAAAAAACCAAACCGTGCTCAATCCAAGGACAACTATAATAGTAACCTTCTTTTTTACTTACATATTTTTCATTATATATGAACATTTGTACACCAATTGTTTACTGTTTCTTTTTTATTGATTTATATATAAAATCTGTTCTATCACAAAACTCTATTTCAACATTATTATATTTTGACATTGTTTTTATAAAAATAATAAGTTCTTTTAAATATTGTGGGATAGAATACCTAATCTGATTATACCATTTTTTATCAATATCAATAGTAAGTTTTTTTATTCCTAAATCTCTTGATAGCATAAACCAGTCTAATAATTCTTTTTGGTTATCGTTTATGCCATTTAAAATGGTATATTTAAGTATTACTCTTTTTTCTGATGGTTCTTCAAAAGAAAGATATCTTTTTAAATTGCTGATAACGATATCGAATTTATTCGTACCTTTTATTTTTTCAAAGATATATGGACATCCTGAGTCAAGTGGAATTATGACTTCTGCAATGTTTTTTGCAATTGCTTCAGATATAGATTCACAATATCTCATAGCCGGAGTATTTATAATAATCTTTTTCATTTCATAGTTGATGAAATAATATAGGATTTTATCAAATTCCGGATGAATAGTTGCGTCTCCACAGCTGAATATTACCGTTGTATCAACATCAATTAATTTTGCATCAAGTAATTGTTTTATAGCAGGTAAAATATCATAATGCTTTGCTTTTATTAAGTCTTCTTCTTTTGGAAAAAAGCAATAAGAACAATTTAAATAACAATTTTTCCAATTTGATAAATATAAAAACTTAATTTTATTATTTTCTGAATGTCTTTGATTTGAATAGAATTCACAATTCTTGCATATTCCAGTATTTTCATTGGATTTAATAAGCTCTATTGTCTCTGATTTTACTTTTTTTATTTTTTCTATGTCTAACCAAATTCCGTTAAAATTATTAATAATTTCTCCGGTATTAGAAAAAGGGCAAAATCTAATATTGTTTTCATAATCAAAAATCAATGAATTATTTATAAATTTGCATGTTTTTTCTTTTTTTTCATTTTCTATTAAATTTAGTAATTTATTAAACAAGAGAAAGTCCTCCATTTATCAGACTTTTAATCTACTTTCTCTATCTACTTTTAGATTGTATGCTCTTTCATACAATTCACAGCTTTCAATTTTATATTGTTTATAGCATTCAGAAACAAAATCAAAAATTACATATATATATTGTGGTATATTGTTACGTCTTGCTTTAAACCAATTATCTTCAATATCAAATGCTATGTGTCTTATACCAACATCATATGTCTTTTGAAGCCAATTTTTTACTTCTGTAAGATTGTCATTTACACCAGGTATTAAAACATATTTTGTACGAATTAAACCATTCTTTGCTTTTGCATACTGTTCAAGATTTTTCCATACTTTATCATAGCAAGGAACTTGTTTTATTTCTTCATATATTTTTTTTGAACTTGAGTCTACAGATGTAATTAGTGTGATTTTACCAAGTTTTAATCCTTTTTCAATCGCAGGAGAATATTTAATTCCATCAGAATGAATTCTAATATTATAAACATCATAATCAAGTAAAAGATGAACAAGTTCTTCAAACTCTTGAAGAATTGTTGGTTCACCACCACCAAAAGTAATAGTTGCTTTTTTTGAAAGAATATTCTTTTCAATCATATCCTTTATAACAGGATATATATTATATGTTTTATTTGCATTAAAGAATTTTTTATCTTTTTCTGTATAACAATAAATACAATTACAATTGCAATGCGTAAAGTGGCCAATTAAAACTTCATCTATGTAATTATCGGTATTCCATTCTTGCTCTTTTAAATAATAACAGCCTTCACATTTTTGAGGAATAGAGCCATTTCTTGCGCTTTCTCTTAATTTGTTTCGATGCTCAAAAAAATTATCCCAATCAATTAGTTCACCTTTGTAGTTGTCAATTTCTACAATACTGCCGCCACCGGGATGGGAGCTTATACAACATATCTGTACTGAGTTAGAAAAAAATGTTATTCCGTGCTCTAAATGTATACAACTTGTATATTTCAAAATATTTCCCTATATTTGTCTCACTCAAGGATATTATACATATAATAAAATTCAAAAACAACAAATTTAGTGTTTATTTGTATTCTTGACTATAATATTTATAAATGTTACCCTTTTATATGAGTAAGTAAAGATTGGAATATTAATTGAAGTATTTAAGTTGCAGATATATTGAACATGGTATGGATTTTGAGCACACAAGGCTTGAAACATGTTGTTTTACTTGTCACAAAGGCGGTGGCAAAATTACATTAATGAATACATATGCTGGTGAACCTATAGATTGGGATTCGCTTTTTGAACAAAAAAGAAAATATAGAAATGCACATAAAAATGGAAATCTTATGCCTAATTGTGTTGGGTGTGTTTTCTTGGAAGAAAAAGACTGGGATGATGAAGATTATATAAACTTTTTGCAATTTAATTATTGGGTTCAATGCAATAGTAAATGTACATATTGTTATGAAGTTCAAAATAAAAAAATGTTTGATAAAATCAAGCCTTATAACTCTGTTCCTATCGTAAAGGATATGATAGAGAAAAATATATTACGTCCTGGTGGCGAAGTTTCTTTTGGTGGTGGTGAACCTACAATTGCGCCTGAATTTGAAGATTTGATAAAATTGTTGACTGCCAGTGGTTTTCAAAATATGAGAATTCATTCTTCTGGAATTAAATTTTCTCCTGCAATTGAAGAAGCGATACAAAAAGGTGTGTTGAATGTTGTTATTTCAATTGATTCAGGTTGTGAAAAAACATACAAAAAAATTAAACAAGTTAATGCATATAAAAAAGTATTAGAGAATATGAAAAAGTATGCATCTGCAAATACTGATGGATATGGTCTTATGACTTCTAAATTTATAATAATTCCGAATGTTAATGACAACCGTAAAGAAATTGATTCTTGGATAGCTTCTGTACGAGAAGTAGGTGGAAAGTGGCTAGCTCTTGATATTGAGGATGTATGGTATAAAACAAATAGAAGTACAATTTCTGCTTATTATTTAGATTTAATAAATTATGTAATAGATAAAGCAAATTCTTATAATATGAAAATTGAACTTTACGACAGAGCCAGAGGTCTAAAAGAAGGCAAAAATCAAATATAATATGTTACAAAACAGATAAAATGATTATAATTTAGAATATTTGTTGGCAATTTTTTGTTATATTTTTTTTTATAATATTAGAAGGTATAGTATTGCTATGTTAAATATTTCTAAGATAAATAGTACAACTCCTATATTTTTTAATGAATTGAAAAATAATGCTAATATTGTCGAGCATAGGAATGTTAGTATACCGTCAGATTTAAAAAAAGCCAGTAGTATAAACTTACAAGCATATCATCCTTCATTTACAGCAAAAAAAACATCTACATCAGAGCAATCTATTGAACAGTTGCCATCTCCTCAAAAACAATTAGAAGTTGTATCAAGAAAGCTTGATAAAACGTCACTTGAATCTCTTGCAAAATTGCAAGAGAAAGGAATATTAACTGATAATAGTTCTAATGATGGTTCGACTGTATTAGAAAACTTATATAAAATTGCAACAGAACCAAGAATTGTAGGATTAGATGAAAAATTAATTTTAGCTGAAGTAATAAAAGCTTTAGATAATCCTTATTCAATAACTCAAAAGTTTGGAGATATCCCAAAAAATGTTGCAGATGAGATATCGCAAGAAACGGGAAAAGAATTTCCAAAACAAGCATATAATGTAATTTCTTCTTCTTGTGTTGTTGCAAGTATGGAATTTAATTTGGCGAGCAGAAAACCTGCAGAATTTGCACGTTTTGCTCAAGGATTATCCAGTAATCAATATAGTGTAGAAAAAAAGATACATACCTCTGATATTTCCGGAGGTTTCGCTGAAAGCTTATGGAAATTAAGAGAATTTAATACAAATAGTAAAGTTAATAGTTGGGATGATTTAACAATAAATATTCAGCCTGATAGAAATGCCATTGTAAGAGCAAGAGTACAAACTTCATATAAAGATCCGAATGAGCGTTCTTGTATTGATGTTTTAATTCAATCAGCATTGTTGAATTTGGGTTCACAAAATACATATAATGCTCTTACTGATGAAAGGACAGGAAAATTTAATCCTGATAAAAGCGGTTTAACTGATTTTGAAAAAAATTTTGTTGAAGAAATTGTTTTTGAAATGCCTAAAATTTCTGTTGTTTATCAAAATCTTGATGAAAATGGATATTTAATTGGTTATAATTGTAAGCCTGAAGAAACAAAACAACATATATTAAAATCATTAGAACTTGGTCAAAATGTAATAATTGGATACACGCATCTAGATTCAAATAATAAAGTAGATGGTGGGCATGAAATTACAATAGTTGGCTACGAAAAAGATGCTAATGGTAACGGTTTCTTTATTTGTAATGATACAGACGATGATATAGATCAGGCTATTAAAATAAGTGAAGATAAATTATTACCGCTTATTCATCATGCAGGAATTTCACAAGAAGCATTGAGTAAGGATGATGTTGTTGTTGAGTCTTGGCGAGAAATTCTTGATGAATTTAAGATGGTTATAAAATCGGAAGAACAAAATTCCGTAAATTAATTATATTTTTTATTTATAAAAAAAAGTGACGATTTTGAAATCGTCACTTTTCTTATTCATTGAGTTTTTATGCGTTATATGAAATTCCACTTGGTTTTTCATTTTTGTTAACAAATCTATTTACTAAGAATGAAGTAAATTTACCTGCTAACGAATTTGATGAAGAAGCTGTTTTAACTGTTTGTGCATTGTTTGTATTATCCGCTACTTGAGCACTTGTGTTTTCTGCACTTAGTAATTCAGGTTCTTGTTCATCTGTAGGTACATCAGGATCTGATGGAGAATCACAGTCTGTACTTTCTGTAGGCTCAGTTGGTTGAGTTGGCTCAGTTGGTTGAGTTGGCTCAGTCGGTTGAGTTGGCTCAGTCGGTTGAGTTGGCTC
>CALUUL010000003.1 GCA_944323945.1 Candidatus Gastranaerophilales bacterium | reverse complement strand
TTTATACAAGATAATAATTAAACTGCTTCTTCCATATAAATTTTAAAGTTTTCATTATTAACTTCTCTTACAAAGAAGTTCCAGGCATTATAAAATTCAGCTAAAGCATAAGTATGAGCTATTGTGATCATACGATAAGACTCTTCCATAGTAATAAGAGTAGTTAAATCAATTTTACCTTCTTTATAACTTTTTCTTGAGGCAACAATTAATTCTTCAGAATTTGCAAGTAACTCATCATTATAATAGTTTAAATTGACTTGTGCTGTTAAAAATTTTTCATAAGCTTTCTTCAAATCATTTTCTGCTTTATTTTCAACAGAAGCATAATTTAAATGAGCTTGTTCTAATTTTAATTTAGCATTCCTTATTTCAGGCGCATAGCTGTATAATAAAGGAATATTAACAATATTTGCTCCAATATATGCACCGTGTTTAAATATCCCGTCTCCCGATTGTCCAGGATTTTGATAGCTGTAGCCAGCTTGAATTTCAAAATCAGGAATTTTTTGTCTTAAAACAACCAATAAATTTTTTTCTGCAACTTCAATTTCCTGTAAAGCAATTTTAATATCGACTCTATTATTAATAGCTTCATTTGCAATTACTTCAAAAGGAGGCATTTTATCAGATGGTTTGGGCATTGTAAGCGGTTGATACTCTTTTGTAAAATGATCTTGTATCGTATCATAAAAACCATCAGGGCTGTTAATTACTTTATTAAACTCATATAATGCAGTTTTGACATCATATTTTGCAGAATTAACTTCTGTTCTAATTTGGTTAACAAGTAACTGCGCTTGTAAAACATCTATTTCCGCAACTTTACCTGTTTTATGTTTTTCTTTTGCAACTTCAACTAGCTTATTTAGTAAATTTTCATTTTCTTGCATTGTTGCAAGTACAGACTTTTTTGCAAGTAGATTTGTATAAGCTTCTCTAACGTCCATTCTTAAATCAGCTTCCAAATACTCTATATTTCTTTGAGCAAGAGAATAATTAGACTTAGCTAGCTCTTTTCTGGGCGATCTTTTTGCTATTTCAACTGTCTGAGAAACCCCAATTTGTTGAGGATTCCCTTTACCTGCTTGTCCCATATTGAAAAAAGTTCCTAATGAAGGATTCTGAAGTCTATTTGCTGATTTTACATTATTGTCTTCTATATTTAAATTTAATCTGGATGATTGAATATCAAGATTATTTTTACTTGCTATTTCTACAGCTTCTTTTATTGTAATTTTACTTACATCAACAATTGCATAAGAATAAGAAGCTGTTAAAATCAAAAAAACGACTAATGATATCTTTTTCAATAATTTAAAATCCATATTAGTATTATAAATCGAAAAAATAAAATATAAAAACTTTTATATAGGATAACAATGGAGTAAAAAAGAGTCATTTTTTTGTTTATTTTAAAAAAACAGAGGGTAAAGTGCACATTTTCTTAATTTTATTGTTGTATTTTTCAAAAAATGCAATATGTTTTTTTAATTTTTTAAAAAAACTCTCATTTTTTTTAGATTTTTAATAATTTTCTATAGACAAATTTCAAAAAATAAGATATTATATTAGTATGGAAAGCGAGGTGTTATGAAGGTCTCTGCTGTTGGTTTTTTATTCCAGGATAAAATAAAAGGAAATGGTCTCAAAGGTAAAAATTATACCTGTATCATTCACAAAGTTAATCCTGAAGGAAATTACAATAAAAATGTTATTTCTTCTCCCATTATAAAAGAATCAAGTTTAGAAGTTGTATCTCCAGAAAGTGCAAAAGCTGATGTTTTAACATCATTATTTAAAATTACAGCAAAAGAATCACCGTCAAAATTTGTGGGTGCAACAATTAAAGATGGTATAAAGGAAACAGAAATCCATTCATTATTTTCAGATAAGGTTTTTGCAGTAAGGACAAGAGATGGTATTGGTAGAAATCATTTCCATCTAATGGGAAAAAATAAAACTCAAGAACTTCTTTCTAGAAATTTATACCTAAATGCCTAGTTTTTATATGTTTCTAAATATTGAATAATATATAAATATACCTGTAAAAATAAGTATAATTCCGCTTGCTTTGATTAGTATTGAAGAGTATTTTGCAAGAGAATTAAGGTGTTTTAATGTAGAGGTAAAGAGTGCAAATACAATTATGATAATACATTGACCGATTGCAAAAGAAAATAATAAAGCAAGAGAGAACAGTAAGTTATTTGAAATTGTAGCTAAAGCCATAATACTTACTAAAATAGGTGATGAACAAGGACTAGCAGCCAGTGCAAAGAATATACCAACTAAAAAAGGTAGTATAAATAAACTGCCTGATTTGTTCTGTGGCATCTTTTTTACTATTGTTGGGAAATGTAAATCTAAAACTCCTAAAAGATTTAATCCTAATATAATAATAAAAGATGCAAAAAGTAATATTACGATTGGAGATGCAATACTTGCAAAAACTTTGCCAGATATTGCACAAAAAACACCAATGATACTCAGAACACTTGATAAACCTAAAGAAAATGATATCATTTGAATAAGTAATTTTTTATTATTCTCTTTAGAATATCCTGCTATATATGCAATTATTAATGGAAGAATACCTAAACTACAAGGTGATAAAGAAGAAAGTATTCCTGCAAAAAATGCTATAATAATTAATAATGGCATAAAAACTGTATTTTCACTTGAAAGCATAGTGAAATATTGAAGAATATTATTCATTGATTATGTCCTCAATTTTCTTTATTAGATCATCTTTTGAAATATAGCCTTCTACTTTATCTTTTTGGTTTTCATCCTCATCCGTAAAAATAATCGTAGGAACCAAAACTATACCGTACTTCTTGATGTAATTTTGCACTTTTTTATTCTTATCTAAAGCATTTATAGATATAAAGTTTATTTTGTCACTATAAACAGGTTGAACTTCATTAATGACTGACTTCATTTTTTGACAATCTAAACACATAGCAGAAGTAAAAATCATTAAAGATGCTTTGTTCTTGTCTTTGGCAATAGCAATTGTTGTATTGGAATTTTTACTAATATAGAGATAAGCTACTATTGGAATTATAAAAATTAGCAAAATAGTAATAATGTTTTTCATAATATGTACCTCCTGAATAAACATTACTATATGTAAGTATAAACTAAATTCTCTATATGGGTATAATTATTTATTGTTTAATATATATCTTCTGGAATATATAATTCAATATTTTTAAGTTTATCTCTAATTTCTTGATAAGTATAACTTCCTACAGTTGTTTTTTGATATTCTCTTACTATATCGATGATATCATTTTCATTTAGTCTGATATTTCTTCTTCCTTTTAAATTTTCGATAATTTTCGCCATAATTCTCCTCCTTATTAATTTTATAGAATTAATAGCGAAATAAAAAAACAAATCTTTAAAAAAATCCTCTACGGATATTAGTAAAGTGTCTTCATATTATAAACAACTGACTAATTTTTCTGAAATAGAATAAATGATAAAAAATATTCATACAATAATAAGCGAGGATTTTTTATGAATAACACAATTATTAAAGCACCTTGTGTAAATATGAAAAAAATGGAGTCTCTATTTATAGAAATGACTGCAAAAAGTTGCAACTTGAAATGTAAATATTGCTATATTGATTTTAAAGATAAAATAACTAAAGACTTTATTTCTATTGATAAAGTAAAAATGGCACTATCCCAAATAAACAAGAATGAATTAAAATATATCCATCTAACAGGTGCTGAACCAATGTTACATAATGATTTTAATCATATTTTAAGATTATGTTTAAAATATTCTTCAGTAATAATACATACAAATGCGCTAAACATAAATGATAAAAAAGCACGTTTTTTAAGAAAAGTTGAAGAAGAAAATAATCTGGGGAATGAAATTATTTTTATGATTAGCATTGATCATTACATAGAAAAAGAAAATGATTTACTTAGAGGAAGAGGTTCATATAGAAAAGCGATTCATGCAATTCAGAGTTTAAATAAGTATGGATTTAATCCAATTCTATCGATAGTTAATCATAATAATACTGATGTTAATGAACTAAAAGAAAATTTTAAAAAATTGTGTTCTAGTCTTAATTTTGAAACAAGTGATATTAATTTTAAAATAATTCCATTAATGGAAAAGGATAAGTCATTTGAAATTAGTGAAAATACTGATTTTGATAGTTTAAAGGTAGAATGTGCAAATAGTCGTACTTTAAGCAATAATGGAATTTTTACATGTCCATTATTATGTGGTGACAATAGAGGCAAATGTGGTTCTGATTTTAATGACTACTCTAAAAAGAGCTATTTAGAGACTTCATATTGTTCACAATGTATAAAGTATAATTCAACATTATTTTCCTTAGATTTGTAAAGAAAAGTTAACAAAATGTGTATATTATGTCATGAATTAAATTAAAAAAGTTTTCATGTATGTAAGAGGAAAAAACCGAGGGAAAAGAGATGGGCTATGCATTATTTGCACAAAGAAAATTGGTTCTGGACGGACAATTAAATAACGCTCAGTTGCAGCAAACACAGAGGTCAAATGAGCAATATGCACTAGCAACTCAAACCTTAAGTCTGCAACAACAATTAACAAGTATGAATGCTTCTCAGTCAGGAGAATTAGCAGATTTATATGAACAATTGGCAGAAGCAGATGGCACAGATCAAAGAGATAGAATTAATGCACAAATCCAACAAAAACAACAAGAATTTGAACAAGAGATAGACGGAATAAATAGACAAATATACGAAGTATCAGTAAAAGAGAACGCAATAGAAATGGAAGTAAAAAGACTTGATACAATGGTATCAGCACTGCAAAAACAATTAGAAGCAGTGGAAGAAGCAGAAGGCAGTGCTATAGACAGAGCGACTCCAAAATTCAGCGGTGTAGGCTAATAAAATTAAAAATAAAGAAAAAAGAGGCAACTTTTTGTTTCCTCTTTTTTCTTTATTTTTTATAGATACTAATAATTTTTTATATATGATATAATTTCTATTAAGATAATCTTGGAATAGAGAATGAAAATCAGATATATACACTTATTATTAAGTATTATGTTCTTTTGTATGACATCATTTTTTTGTCATTCGGTTTCTTTTGCTGCTTCAGATGATATAAGTTCAGAAATTTCTGATAATTCGAAGATTACCAAAATTGAATTTGAAGGTAACCATCTTATAAATTCATCAGACATAGTAAAAGTTATGAATATGCAAATAGGTGATGTTTATAGCAAAGAACTTGTACAACAAAATTTAAAAGCAATATATAAAACAGGTTATTTTTCTGAAAAGATGAAAGCTATTCCTATTCCAAATGATCCAGATTCTTTAACTTTGAAAATTTATCTTGAAGAAAATATTCCTATTACCGGGTTTGCTGTTACCGGCAATACAGTTGTTTCAACCGGCGAAATTCTTAATATACTTAGTTCTTTGGAAGGACAGCCACAGAATTTAAGAACATTGGGCGATGCAATTGCAAATGTTGAAGATTTATATGCATCAAAGGGATATGTACTAGCAAGAGTGTCAAATGTTCAAGATGATCCTGATGGTTGTGTAAATATAGAGGTACAAGAAGGGATTATTAATTCTATATCTTTTGAAGGAAATAAAAAAACAAAGGATTTTGTAATTGAACGAAATATTTTATCGACACCAGGAAGTGTATATAATGAAAATACATTAAAAGCAGACCTTATGAGATTATATTCAACCCAAGCTTTTAGAGATGTTAATAGAAAAATAGATAAAAGTCCTGATGATCCTAATTTATATGATGTGACAATAGTTCTAGAAGAACAGAGAACTGGAACAATATCACTTGGTGGTGGTCTTGATACAGCAACAGGATTGTTTGGTCAAGCTGGTTTTGTTGAAAATAACTTTTTAGGGAATGGACAAAGAGTCGGTATCAATTTTATGGCTGGTACCGGAGTTATTATGTCTGATAGCTCTACTTTAGATCACGCAAATTTACAAGCCGAAGTGAGCTTTTTTGAACCAAGATTAAAAGGAACAGATAATTCTCTACTGGTAAAAGCATTTGGTCGTGATTTTGGTAGTTATCAAGTTCCACTTGCAATAGAACAGCGTTATGGAGCTGAAGTTGTTTTATCCAGACCATTTAAAACATATAAAAACTTATTAGGTTCTATAAAACTTGGTGGTGAATATATAAAAGTAAAAGAAGGAGATGCTAATAAGATTGCTGGATTATATAATCAGCATAATATTCCAATATCGGAACGTTCAAAGCAGTTACAAGGCGGTACATATATAACTATTGGACCAAGTTTAGTATATGATACAAGAGATAATGTTCTTAATCCAAGAAGTGGTGTATTGGCTACATTAAGATTTAATGAGAATGTAAATATTACAGACTTTAATTATACACATGGAACTTTGGCAGCAGGGATAAAAAGATACTTCCCAGTTATGAAAAAGTCTTCATTCTCGTTGATGGCACGTGCTGCAGGAAAAATTCATGGTGATATGCCTGAGGTTATGGCATATAGTTTAGGTGGTCCTTATACGGTAAGAGGTTACAGAATGAGTACTATAGGTACCGGCGAAGGATTCATGATGGGTAGTGCAGAATTAACAACACCATTTTTCTTCTTAGATAGAATTGAAAAAGTCAAATTCTTAGATAATATTAAATTCTCGCTATTTGTTGATGCAGGTCATATATATAATGGAAGTATTACAAATAAACTATACAACAGACCCGAATACGGTATTGCTGGTGGTGTTGGTATAAAATTATTTATACCAGGCGTAGGTCCTTTATCAATAGATTATGGTATTCCATTTACAAATGTTGGTGAAGGAAACAGAAGGGGTGCATTCTCATTTGGTGTTGGAGATATATTCTAATGTCAATAAATATAATATGTAATAATTTAGATGAAACTGAAAAATTAGCAAAAAAGTTTGCTGGTATTGTAAAAGATACTGGTGCCTTTGTTTGCTTATTTGGAGAAGTTGGGGCAGGGAAAACTGCATTTACAAAATTTGTTTGTAAATATTTAAATGTAAGAGAAAAAGTGACTAGTCCTAGTTTTGTAATATTAAATGAATATAAGACAGGACTTATTCCTATATATCATTTTGATTTATATAGGCTTGAAAATGAAGGTATAGGTACAATAGTAAATGAGTTGGAAGAATATTCAGAAGGTAAAATTTTAACTTTTGTTGAATGGGCTGATTTTTCACAAGGTACAGTTCCATTTGACAAAATAGATTTGAATATAAAATATGTAGATGAAAACAGAAGAGAATTTATATTTACTGCAAACGGAACAAAGAGCAAAAATATAATAAAAAGGCTGAAAAATGAAAACATTAGTTTTTGATACTTGTTTTAATAAATCATATATCGTAATGAATATTGATGGGGAAATAATTGCAAATGAGCAAATTGAAAGTACTGACTCAAACTATCACAGTGCATATTTAATTCCCAAAATAAGAGATATACTAAAACATAATAATATTAAAATATCAGATTTAGATGCTATAGGAGTAAATATAGGTCCAGGTAGTTTCACCGGAATTAGAGCGGGCATAACAATAGCAAGAGTTTTAGCTCAACAGACAAATACTAAACTCGTCGGTATAACATCATTAGAAATATTGTCAAAAATAAATGAAACAAATTCAGAGACAATTGTAATAATTGATGCAAGGAAAAATAAATTATATTTTGCGAAATATTCAGGTAATAAAGAAATAATAGCCCCTAAATTAATTGACAAAGATGATATTGAACTTTATATAAATAAAGATTCTACAATAATTACTGACAGTGTAATATCACAATTTCTAAACGAAAAGAATATATTATCAATAAATTACGAACAAAAAGATAATAGACTTGGTCTTATTTTATCTGAGATTGTGTCAGAAAGATTGCTCAAAAATGTAGATGACTACAATTGGGCAAAAGTAAAACCACTTTATATACAAAAACCTTCAATAACAAAGCCGAAAGAGAATAAGAATGAATAAATTTGAAGTTTCAGGTTGTCTGACAAGTTTAATAATTTTATTTATAACATATTACCTAATAAAAGAACTATGGTGGTTAATAGTCGGAATTATATTAATCGTAATAGTTGCATATTATGCACGATTAATATATCAGACAATACTAAACAAAAATAAAGAAGCACAAATAAATTATAAACCTGATATGGGAGAGGTATATAAAGTATGCCCCTACTGTAATACAATGGTTAAAGTAACAGATAAAACTTGCCCGTGCTGTAACAGAGCATTGAATTAAAAAATATAAATAATATAAAAATAGACCGCTTGATTTTCAAGCGGTCTTCTATATAAAGATAAGCTAATTATTTCACAGCATCTTTAAACTTTTTACCAGCAGAGAATGTAGGAACAGTCTTTGCTGCAATTTTAATAGCAGCACCTGTTTGAGGGTTACGACCAGTTCTTGCTTTTCTTTTGCGAGCTTCAAAAGTACCGAAGCCAACTAAAGTAACTTTTTTACCTTTAGCAACTGTTTTTTGTACTGTGTCAATAGTAGCACTTAAAACATCTGCTGCTGCTTTTTGTGAAACTTTTGCTTTTTTTGCAACTTCTTTTACTAATTCTTCTTTGTTCATAAGAACCTCCTCTTGTATTACAAGAATTATTATACCTATATTTCAAGTTTTGGCAATAGTTTTAACAAAAAAAATTATAAAAAACCTTTAAAATTAGTAATTTCAGTTCTCAATTGTCATAATTATTATTTCTGCTGGTTTCATTTTTGCAGATAATGTTGATTTTTCAAATATCTTATCTGTTTTATCTTTTATAAAACTAATTTTAGATTTTTTATTTATCTTTTTAATACTTATTTTTACATCTTCAGCGCTAACTAAATTTCTGTTAATAATAACAACAATAGATTTTTTCTTAAAAGTACGTTGGTATGCGAATATTTTATTATTATTTGAAGATAATTTATAAAATGCACCTTGTGTAATAACATCTAAGAAATTATTTCTTAAATTGATAGCTAATTTGTGTTCATCACTAAGAATAGTGCTATCGGTGCCAGGTCGTCTGGAAAAATTAAAAATATCAATTTGACCTTGATGAACATAATAATAATCATCATCGGTATATGATTCAGCTGCTCTTTTGTTTGAGTAATCATAAATATAGTCATCAGCTTGTAGAAAGCCATCCACATAGTACGGGTTTAGTGGTAAAGTAGCATTTAACCAAATAATAATTTTAGAATAATTTTCTCCGCCAATTATTAAAGGACTTACTTCATCATGTGTTTCAAAACTTCCTATTACTGATTTTTTTTCTTGGTATTTTTTAAATAATTTTTGCTGGTTTAGAATAGTGTCTTCTAATTCGTCCATTGTTTTCCAATTTTTTAGTTCAAAAAAGTTTCCATAATAACCATCAAAACCTGCTTCCAAAAGTTTTTTATAGTCTGTAAAATACGCTTTATCAGATGCTGGTTTTGTCCAACTTTCAGAAGCTTCAGCCAAGAACATAAAATTAGGATTTAGTTTTCTTGCATATTTTATTAACTCATACCAAAAAATATACGGTTTTATAGTGGCAACATCTGCTCTTATTCCATCAGCACCAAGATCAATCATATTTTTTACAAATAATTTATGAAGAACAAATATATCAGATGAAAATAGTTTTTGATCGTCTGGAACTTTAAATAAACGAACATCTGTCCAATCTGCAGGAATCATTGGGGTTCCATCTTCATTAAGAACAAATAAATCAGGTCTGTTTAAAAATAAATCGTAGGCACCGCAACTTGGTAAATCAACAATTACTTTTATATTTCGGTTATGACATTCTTCTATAAATTTTTTTGCTTGATTTCTAAGTGATAAGTCGCTTTGCGGATCAGAAAGTTGATTATTTAGTCCTGTAAAATCTGATAGCGCATATAAAGAACCAGCTGTTCCTAAAGCTTTTATTTTTCCTACTTGTGTTATTGGCAAAAGATGTATTGTGTTTATGCCAAGTGACTTCAATTCGTCAAGTCTTTCTATTGCATTGATAAAAGAGCCGGCTGTTTCGCCTCTTGAAAATTGTATAATTCCATTTCCGTCTTTGTCATCAGCATTGAAAGTTCTTATATTTAGAGAATATATAACAGCTTTGTTATTTTGGAACATACTTCTTAAATTTTCATTATTGTTATCATCTTTCATTCCAAAGACAGGATTAACAAGAAAAGCAAATAAAATAAAAAAGTTAATTATTTTTTTATTATTCATATATATCCCCTTTTTATACCAAAAGTATATCATAATAATAAATCAATAATGACATGTTCGTTTATTTGTCATATAATTCTAATTGTTTGTAGTTACGCAAGAGGCAGTTATGAAAGATAAATTAGAACTAATTTTAAAAGACGCAACAAAAGAAATTAATGAGTCTAAGACACTTTTTGATTTGGATAATGTAAAACTCAAATATTTAAGTAGAAAAGGTGAGTTAAATTCAATTAAAAAAAATCTGAAAGATTTATCAGATGAAGATAAAAGAATCATAGGTTCTTTTGCGAATAAGGTCTCTAATCAATTAGAAGAATTAATTGCTTCAAAAAGTAATGAATTATATAAAGTTGAGCTTAATAAAAAATTAAATGAAGAAAGAATAGATATTACTTTGCCTTCTGATATTAGACCACAAGGAAAAGTTCATCCTCTTACTCAAACAATAAATGAAATAGTTGAAATTTTTCAAGGATTAGGTTTTTCAGTTATGCCTTCAGAATATAGTCCTGAGGTTGAAACAGAATATATTAATTTTGATATGTTAAATTTTCCTCCCGATCATCCGGCAAAAGATATGCAGGATACTTTTTACACAAAAGTAGCACCAAATGTTATATTAAGAAGTCAGACTTCAGGGGCTCAAATAAGACAAATGTTGAATAACAAACCTCCTATTAGAGTAATTTCTCCTGGCAGAGTATATCGTTGTGAGTCTGTTAGTGCAAGAAAAAATAATTTATTTCATCAAATTGAGGGATTATTAGTTGATAAAGATATTACCTTTGCTGATTTAAAAGGCATATTAAATGAATTTGTAAGAATATATTTTGGTTCTGCTCGTCCAACCAGATTTAGAGCAAGTTATTTCCCATTTACAGAGCCTAGTGCTGAGGTTGATGTTCAATGTATTATGTGTGGTGGAAAAGGATGCAGAACTTGTAGTGGTACAGGATGGTTAGAAGTTCTGGGCTCTGGTATGGTACATGCAAATGTATTAAAAAATGTCGGAATTGATCCTGAAGTATATAGCGGATTTGCATTTGGTATGGGGGTTGAAAGACTCACAATGTTAAAATATGCAATTAATGATATTCGATTATTTTTTAATAATGATATAAGATTTTTAAAGCAATTTTAATTATGTTGACAAAAAGAATAATACCTTGTTTGGATATAAAAGATGGTAATACTGTTAAAGGAGTAAATTTTGAAAATCTCCGATATGCAGGTGATCCTGTTATGTTAGCTAAAAAATATTCTGAAGATGGTGCTGATGAACTTGTATTCTTAGATATAACTGCAACAAATGAAAAGAGAAAAACAACAATAGAAATGGTAAAAAAAGTTGCAGAGCAAGTTTTTATTCCATTTACAGTAGGTGGAGGTATAAAATCGATAGAAGATATGAAAAATCTTCTAATTGCAGGTGCTGATAAGATTGCTATAAATTCTGCAGCTGTAAAAAATCCGGATTTAATAAATACTTCTTCAAATTATTTTGGTTCTCAATGTATAGTAGTTGCAGTTGATGCAAAGCGTTGTGATGGAGATTTTTATGTATATATAAATGCAGGAAAAGTAAATACAGGTATAAAGCTTTCAAAGTGGATAAAAGAAATTCAAGATAGAGGTGCTGGTGAAATTCTACTAACATCCATGGATGCAGATGGTACTCAAAACGGATTTGATATTGAAATGACAAGGCTTGCAGCAGAGTATTCTTATATTCCTATAATCGCATCAGGTGGAGCTGGTCCAAATACAGATCATTTTGTTGATATTTTTAAAGAAGGTCATGCTGATGCTGCGCTTGCTGCTTCAATTTTTCATTTTGATACTTTAAATGTACCAACTTTGAAAAAAGGACTTAAAAAGCGAGGTGTTGAGGTTAGAATATGATAGAAAGTACTGTAAAATTTGATCCGGGCATTGGTGATTTAGTAATAGATTTTAATAACTTTATTAATGATTTTTATTCTCAACTTATGAGTTTTCAAACAATTCACCAAAAGAGAGCTCGTTTTAAATTATATGTTAATAAGATAAATAAAAGTATGCAGAATAATGTTGCTTTCTATTTTGGTTGTCTTTTGTGGGCATATTACATAAAAAATGAAAATATAAATAACCCTAAAAAGATTGAAGGAAATTTATTTTTAAGCTTGTCTGAAGATGAAAAAGATAACTATGACTATATGATTCAAGTAAATTTTATGGAAAATTATTTTGATAGCTATGAAAGAGATGTTTTATATTATACATCTCAAAAGTTAAAAGTTCCAAATGAATGGAGAATCATTATAAGTTTGTATAAAGAATTTATAGAAAAGAATAGTGGTTTTATTAATGTAAAAACAACATCAGATATTATTCTTCCGGAAAAACTAGCTAATAAAAAGATTACATTAGATATTAACTCTATAATTCAGACTGCAATTGAAAAAAGAGATTTGACAATAATATTAGATGTTGCAAACCTTGTGTTATAAACTTGATATACTTTTGTTTTTTATATATCCTATAAGTGTGTACTAATGCATGTGAGATATGGAAGAAAATATAAATATACCTTTCGAAAAATTAGCTCAGGAATGCAATATCATCGACCCTGAAAATCCAAAGGCGGTTATCGATAAGATAGTTGCTCTTTCTTCTGATTATCCAAGTGAATATTTAATTCTTATATATAATTATTTTTTTGAGCATTCAAATAGTTATGAAGTTTTAATGTTTTTATTACAAAAAATTGATAAATATAAAGATAAATCTAGTAGAGCTATATTAATAGACTCTTTGATAATGAAAAGTAAATTAGCTCAGAGAATTTCAGATTTAGATCATATAACAAGAATAAGAGTAAATATAACAAAGACCTTAGCAAACACAAAAGATTCTCAAGCTGTTTATCCATTACTATATTGTTTAAATAGTAAAGATGAAAATTATAAAGTAAAGTTATCTTGTGCAGAAGCATTAGGGAAAATTGGTGATAAGTATGCAGTATTACCATTAATGAATATATTGGAAGATGAAACAGAAGCTTCTGTTTATGTTAAAGAGTCAGCAGTTTCTGCATTGGGTATGCTTGGTGATGAGAAGGCTGTAGATTCTTTAGTATCAATATTAGAAAGTAAAAAAGGATTTTTAGATAAATTTACATTTTTAAAAGAAAGGGCATTAGAAGCTTTAAATAAAATTAATTTTAAAGGTGATAGAGTATTTAATGCACTTGTTAAATCATTAAGAGATGAGTCTCCTCAAGTTAGGATAAATGCAATAGAGGTTTTAATGAATACTGATGATGAGAGATCTGTTGACCTGATAAAAGGAATGTTGTCTGATCAAAATAGAGAAGTTGTACAAAATGCTGTTATAGCACTATATAATATTCTAGGTGATGAAATAATATCAGAGATAGTAAATGATGATTCATATCCTGTTTCTGCAAGAAATGAAGCATTAAAGTTACAAGATGATTTACTTGAAGAAGATACTGAAGAGGCTGGTGAAAAAGATGAATAAAGCAATTGTACTTTTATCAGGAGGACTTGATTCTGTTGTTAGTTTAGCACTTATGTCCGAGAAGTGTTCTGAAATGCTTTCTTTAACATTTAATTATGGACAAAAGTCTTATTTTGCGGAAAAAAGAGCAGCTGAAAATATTTCAAAATATTATGGTATTGAAAATAAAGAAATTGATTTAGATTGGCTTTCAGTAATTTCAACATCTTCCTTGACAACAAAAAATACAATTCCATACATATCAAGAGAAAATTTAGATAATATTGCAATTGCTACAGATACAGCAAAATCAGTTTGGGTTCCTAATCGTAATGGTCTATTTGTAAATATTGGTGCTTGTTTTGCTGAAGCGTATAACTTTGATAAAATTGTTATTGGTGCAAATAAAGAAGAGGGAGCAACATTTAAAGATAATACAATACAATTTGTAAATTCTATTAATTGTTCGCTTAAAAATTCTGTTAATTCAGAAATAGAGTTAATTGCTCCTCTTATAGAAATGACAAAAGAAGAAATAGTAAGCATTGCAATACAAAAAAATGTACCTTTGGAATTAATTCACAGTTGTTATATTTCTGAAGAAAAACATTGTGGATTTTGTGAATCTTGTCAAAGATTAAAAAGAGCATTAGAGTTAAATAAAAGAACTGATATTATAGAAAAAATTTTTGAATAGGACTTAAAAATATGGAAATATTATTTATAGATAAAGAAATAAAATATACTGGTGAACAACTTGCACCTCATTGGATATATAAAAACTTCAATATTATGGGAAATGCAATTGTTGCTTTTATTGGTGAATGTGAAGTGAATCTTAACCATATGGTTGATATTGAAGATGTAATAAATGATGAACCAATATATAGCAAAAAGATGCTTAGTATCATAGAAGAAAATTTTAATACTTCTCTTGTAGAGATGGTTTTTAAACAAAGATTACTTGTTACTATAACCAAAGAGCTAATAGAAAAAAATTATCCTAATGTTAGCATTGTAAGAAATGGTGATGATTTGTATATAAATAGTAAAAAGTTGTCTGTTTCAATAGCAACAAAAACAATAACATCCACGCTAATACATTTTGGATTAAATATTGATTCTACAGGTGCACCTGTAAATGCGGCAGATTTATCAACAGATGTTGGGATAGAAGACATCAAAGGATTTGCCGAAGAATTATTGTCAGAATATAAAAAAGAAACAGAAGATATTGTGCTTGCAGCTTCAAAAGTTCGAGGAGTAATATAATGACATCTATTGAAAATAATAATCCAATAAAAGGGAAAAAAAGAAAGAAGAAAAGAAATTTTGGTTATTTTTATCTTTTTGTTTTTGTCTTTTTTGCTGTTTTAGTTGGTTTGTCATACATATTAAAATCATATTCACCTGATATTGATGTTGCAATTGGCAATAATGAAGCGTTGACGCTCAGTGAATCAGAAATGGATGTAGAGATAAAGTCTATAGATGAAAGATTAAAATGGATACAAATGGAAGATGAAATGCCTACTGTTGCAAAGCGAAATACAGACGAAAATAATGATGAAAATAAAAAAAATATAGAAAATGATGAAGAAAAAAAAATAATGAAACCGCCGATTCCTATTGTTGAAGATATACAGTTACAAAAAACAGATTTTAGAAGTATAAGTCCTGCTATGCCTGTTATTCCATTACCTGAAAAGCCTAATGTTATAACAAAAGTTTATTTAGGTTCATATAGTTCTTTAGAAGAGGCTATGGCTATTCAAAGTAAGGTTTCTACTGATGAACCTTCAATTGAACCATTTATAAAAGCAATTAAAGATACATATATTGTTCAACTTGGTTCATTTTCTGATAAAGATAAAGCAAATGCATTGATTGAGAAGTTAAAAGAAAAAGGTTATACCCCAAAAATTATTTCATCATATAATTAAAAGAACGACCATTTAGTCGTTCTTTTGAGTTAGTTATAGTTATTTTCTGTGGTAATTTTTTATTAGCCAACACCGTTATATTTTGGAGTTGCCTTCTCAATTGCTTGACCTTCAGCTTCTTCAGCCGCTGTAAGTTGATTTTGTGCAACAGTAAGTTCTGATTGAATTTTTTGTTGTTGCATATCTAATTGATTTTCAACAGCTTCCAACTTTTTACTATATTGTTTTGCATATTCTTCGTTAACTGATTGATTTAACATTTCTGCAATAGTTGCAAGATATTCTTCACTGTTATTTTGTTCTGCCGCCATTGAGCCGATTTCTCCGATAGAAGTTGCAGCACCTCCTTCATCATCAGCTGTATTTATGTAAGCATCTGCACCTTGCAAGTATTCAGAATAGTTATTGAAGTTTGTGGCATCGCCTGCAATTTCATCAACTGTTACTTTCCCATCAGAAATGTTTGCTGAAAAATTTAATAAACTTTGTTTTTGTTGCATAATATTATCTAATTTTGATTGCAACGTGAAAACTAAATTTGTGTAATAAATCTTACGATTTGCAAATAAAGCATAACCCATAACTAACCTACCTTTTACTTTTTACTAACCCACACTTATATAAAAACTTTTTAATTTTGTGAATTGCTTCTAAAGCTTATATTTCGGCTTATTTTTTGTCACTTTTGTCTGTATGTCAATAATATCAAGTAATTGAGACTTCTTTTTATTTAAAAATGTATATACCATATATATATATTAAGCATTTTAAATATATATAAATTATGTAAGATATATTTCAATTTGCAGATTTTTAAATTTTACAAAAGTTAACATTAAATCTTTTCAGACTTATTTTTATAGTAAATATAGCCTATTATTCCCAAAATAATATTAGGCAAGTTAGCTGCAAAGAAAGGATTTATTGTGTGATTATATCCAAGTGACATTGAAAAAGCACGAATAATATAATAGCAGAATATAATACCAATAGTGAATAGAAAACCTCTATTGTGTCTAACTCTTGGAGGTGTAATTGCAAGAGGAATACCTAAAATAACAAAAACAATTGTTGTTATTGGAAGTGCAAGTTTTTCCCAAAAACGAACTTGATATCTTGCAAGAACATCAGGATTTACTTCTGCTTTTTTTTCATTAAAATATGGTAATAACTGAATAAAATTATAATCAGATCCATCATTTTTTTTGTCTAATTGTTTTTGTATATCACTGCCAAAATCAATTATTGTTTTTTCAATCCAAGAGGTATTAAGCGTTTTACCACGTTTTGAGATAGTATAAACTGAGGCGTTATCAAATTGCCAGCCTTCCAAAACTGAAGTTCCTGTTTTAGCTTGTAATATTTGTATTTTATCCTCGTCAGATAAGTCTAGAATAGACACATTAGAAAATTGTTTATCTTCACATTTTTCAACGTAGAATAAACGTTTTAAATAATTTCCGTCTTTCAGTTCTTTTATTGAAAAGTTCCTTTTTCCCTCAGGAATATTTCTTTGTACAAGAGCATATAGTGCCAATGTTTTTGATTGAGAGGTAGTTATAGGAACAATTGTTTCATTAATAAAGAAAGTGAAAAGTGCCATAATGATTGAAAAGAAGAATATTGGTCTTGCAATTCTTTTTATGCTTATTCCACAAGCTTTTAAAATTGTAATTTCAGACTGTAAGCACATTTTATTTACTGTCATTACAGTTGAAAATAAAACACTCATTGGAATTGTCATTACAATAACAGCAGGTAAGTTTAATAGTATTATCATAAATGCTATATTAACAGACATACCATAAGTCGAAATTTGTTTAATTAACGAAATAAAAGTATCTGAAGCAAATATAATTGAGGTAAAAACAACTACCCCAAGAATAAAAACTTCAATAATTTGTTTTAATATAAATTTATCTAATATTGTAAATTTAAAGATTGATTTCATAATTAAATTTTAGAACAAAAAAGGTATTTTTCCAATTAAAGTTTTCTCCAATCATCAGAAAATTTATAAAGAGTTTCTTTTATGTTTTTATTATTAATAAGTATTTCTTGAATATAGTTAGAAGATAATGAGTTTAATTCTTTTTTGTTTTTTGTATTAGTGTTGTAAGGTTGAATCTTATCCAGTTGTTTTGCACTAATGATCCTTGCTAAGTCTTGTAAATTATGTGTATTCGAATTAATAAAATAATTATCTTCTAATGCTTCTTTATTTGTTGGTAAAATTGTTGTTATTTTAGCAAGTTCGAGTTGATTTTTTTTATTTGTAAAGAAAAGTGCAAAATTTAGTGCATTATCAGGATACTTCGATTTTTTTGGAATAATAAAATTCATTAAAGAATAATCATATAAACTTGTATCACCAACCAATTGTGGTGAAACTCCTGTAGAATTATAAATTGAAGGAGCATTTTCTTTAATCATATTAATAAAATTAGCACCTGTAATTAAGTAAGCTAATTGTCCTGACATGTATTTTTCAAGAGCATCTCTATGTGTTTGAGTTATACTCTCTTTGGGAATGAGGTTTTCATCATATATTCTTTTAAATTCAGAGAATAAATAAATACTTTTTTGACTATTTATATTTTCAGGTGAATTAATTCCGTATTTATTTAGTAGCTTTAAGAGAGTATCATTTTCAGAAAAACTAAACATAGTTATATATGAATTTTTTATAGGTTTAATTCTAAATAATTCATTATATGTTGAAATCTTTTTATTTGTAAGATTTTTATTATATAGAGTTACTGCTGAAGTTGCATAGAATGGAATTCCAAAATATTCATTATTGTATTTTAGTTGTTCAAGGATTGATGGTAAAAATTGATTTAAATTTTTTTTATCAATTGTATAAAGAGCCTTTTTCTGAGCTAAAAGAATAGAGAAATCTGGTGTTAAATTAATTAAGTCAGGTGGATTATCGCTAAGAATAGCTGCAAGTGTTCGTTTTTCACCTTCTGAATATGGAACATCTATCCATTTTATTTTTATATTTGGATTTTCTTTTTCATATTCTGTAATAATATTATTTATATATTTGTCAAAAGTCCCGAGTTGAAGAGTCCAAAATGTAATGACCTCTTTTTTATTTCTATTATTATTTTGAAAGAAAAATAGAAGAAAAAATATTATAATAAATATTAAAATATATAATAAAAAACTTTTTTTCATAATTTGAACTCCATAATTAATGATAAAATATTATTGATGTAAGGGCAATTTTTTATAATGAATCTATTCGATAATATAAAAGAAAATAATAAACAAGTACCATTGGCGGAATTACTTAGACCAAAAACTATAGATGAATATTTGGGACAGAATAATATTACGGGAAATAAGTCGCCATTAATAAGTCTTTTGAAAACAAACAGATTATTTTCATTAATATTGTGGGGGCCGCCAGGTTGTGGAAAAACAACTCTTGCACGAATAATTGCGAATCACACTCAAAGCCAATTTATTGAACTTAGTGCAGTAACCTCTGGAGTCAAAGACATAAAAGAAGCAATTGATAAAGCTAAAGAAAAGTTAGTCTATGGACAAAAAACTATATTATTTATTGATGAAATCCACAGATATAATAAGACACAGCAAGATGCACTATTACCGCATCTTGAAAATGGAACTGTATTTTTAATTGGCTCAACTACTGAAAATCCTTCATTTCAGGTAAATGCAGCTTTAATTTCTCGAATACAAGTTTTAATGCTAACTCCTATTGATGATGAATCAATGAAAAAAATCATTTCAAAAGGATTTCAATATTTATCTTCACACTACTCTGAAACAATTATAGATAAAAATGTACAAGAGTATATTTTAAATTATGCCAGAGGAGATGCAAGAAGTGCATTAAATTTAGTTGAAAATATATATTTTTCATCTCCATTAGAAAACAATTCAAGACATGTTACTGTTGAAATGCTTGAAAAACTGGCACAAACTTCATCAATAAAATATTCAAGACAAGAACATTATGATATGGCTTCTGCATTTCAAAAAAGTATGCGAGGTTCAGATCCTGATGCTGCGATATATTGGTTAGCAAAAATGCTCACTGCCGGTGAAGATCCAAGATTCATTGCTAGACGAATGATAGTTTGTGCTTCTGAAGATGTAGGAAATGCAGCTCCACACGCATTAACAATAGCAATTAATGCTTTTCGTGCATCAGAAATTTTAGGTATGCCGGAAGCTCGCATTCCATTAGCACAAGCAGTTGAATATATCGCAAGGTGTCCAAAATCAAATCGTGCTTGTGTGGCAATAGATGCAGCAATGCAGGATATATATAATGGACTAAATTATCAACCACCAATGCATCTAAGGGATGCCCATTATAAAGATGCTTCTAAATATGGATTTGGTATTGGATATGTATATTCTCACGATCATCCTGATTTTAAACAGCAGTTCATGCCGGATGAATTAAAAGATAGAAAATATTTTAAATAGTTGGTTGATGTATATTTTCTGTTTGGAGATAAAATGATAAAATGATAAAAAAGGAGAGATATCATGATGAATGAAAAATTAGAAAAAGCTTTTAATGATCAAATAAATGCAGAATTCTATTCAGAATATTTATATTTATCAATGTATGCATATTTTGAAAGAATAAATTTGCAAGGGTTTAAGAACTGGATGGATGTTCAAAGACAAGAAGAGAGAGCACACGCAATGGGAATGTTTAATTATGTTCATGAACGTGGTGGAAAGGTTCAATTACAAGCAATTGAAAAGCCTGATACTGAATGGGAATCTCCATTAGCTGTTTTTGAAGCTGTTTTAAAACACGAGCAATTAGTTACTTCTAAAATTAATGCATTAATGGATGTCGCAGATGAAGTAAAAGATAGAGCTGCAGTATCATTCTTAGATTGGTACTTAAAAGAACAAGTAGAAGAAGAGTCAAATGTTGGTAATGTTTTAAAAACATTAAAAATGATTTGTAATGATCAAAATTGTTTGTATATGTTAGATAAGGAACTTGCAACAAGAACATTTGTTGCTCCTGTTATAGGTTAAAATTATTTTACGAGAGGAGTGTATACTCCTCTCGTAATTATATTATGAGTTTACTATGAATAATAATGTATTTAAAAATTTGTCATATGGAGTATATATTATTTCCTGTAAAGATGGTGAAAGATATACAGGTTGTACTGTGAACAGCATTATGCAAATTACGTCAGAACCACCGACTATTGCATTAAGTGTAAATCACAATAATTATACACATGCGTGCTTGGAAAAAAATAAAAAATTTGCTGTATCTATATTGTCTGAAGAATCAAATCCAATATCAATTGGAACATTTGGTTTTAGAAGCGGGAGAGATTTTAACAAGTTTGATTCAATTCCGTACAATCTTATTAATGAATTTCCAATAATAAAAGATTCTTGTGGTTACTTAATATGTGAAATAAAAGGAAAAATCGAAACATCTACTCACTCTGTATTTATTGCAGCTGTTCTTGATGGTGATATATTAAATGATAAAACTCCAATGACGTATGCCTATTACCACAATGTAATAAAAGGATCAAGTCCGAAAAGTGCACCAACATATGTTCCTAATTGATTTTAATCTTAATATTTTGTAATATAAATTCGAAATGAAGCAATTTCAACTATTCATATTCATTGTAATGTCATAAGTAAAAAATAAGAAAGGATGTTTAAATGAATATGAATATTGTTAAACCTATTATAATTGGTGGTCTTGCAGGTACCGGTATTGGATTAGGTGGTTCTAAGCTTTATCAAAAAATATCAGGAAAACCTGCCGGAGTTCCTGGAAGTATTGCACATATTGTAACTAATGATAAATTAGATAATAAGGCAAAGGCTGAAGTTTTCAAAGAACAATTTGTTGAAGGAACTAAAGATACCTTAAAACTTGGTGGTGCAGTTGCGGGTACTGCTACTGCCGCTTCATTAATTACAGGAAATTCTAAAAAAGCTGCTGATGTATTTAATAAAATAAAATCTAAAACTGGTGAAGTTTTAGCAAAATGCTCTATTAATGGAAAGAACTTGAAAGATTTGATAAAAGGTACAAAAGTATTCCAACATTTAAATTCATTGCCTACTCCAGCAAAAGCAGGAATTGCAGCAGGCGCAGCATTATTGACTCTTGCAACTCCAATTGTATCTGTGTTAAATGCACAAAAGGCTGGTTACATTGAAGGTAAACATGAAGAATAGTAAAATAACTACAAAATAATATAAAGCCCCTTTTAAAAGGGGCTTTCTTTATGCATTTAATTTTATATATTGAGCATTTTTTATGCCATCAATTTTATTAATCGTTTCCATTGTTATATCATCGACATCTTTATCAGTAGTAATAATCATAATCGAAACGTTGTCAGATTTATTTGATTTTTGAGCAACTTGCATTCTGTTAATATTTATATTGTGTTCTCCAATAACTACCGCAACTTTTGCTACCATTGAAGGCTTATTTTCGTGAGGAACTATTAACATATGTTCTTCCGCTTCAATACTCATATTATAGTCATTAATTCTTACTATTCGTGGCATATTCTTGGCTATTAAGGCACCTGTTACTGTATTTTCTTCAACATCTGTTGTAAGTGTAACAGAAATTGAACCTAAGAATGTACAATCTTTCTGTGATTTAGAGGTTACTATATTAATTCCTCTACTTTTTGCAATTAAAGGTGCATTAACAAAATTAACACTTTCAACAAAAGAAGAAAAAATACCTTTTTGAACAGCTACTTCAAGCGGAGCGACATTCAGTTCTGAAAGGTTTCCATTAACTGTAATATTTATATTTTTTAAATTTCCTTTTGAAATTTGTTTAACTAAAGCACCAATATTTTCAGCTAATTGCATATAGTCTTTCACCGGCTCAATAACAGAAGATTTTAATGCAGGAATATTAATTGCTGCTTTTGCGCTACCACCTGATAAAACTTCTTTAATTTGTTCAGCAACATCAATTGCAACATTAAATTGAGCTTCAGCAGTACTTGCACCTAAATGAGGAGTCATAGTTACATTTCCACTGCAAGAATATAATGGCGAAGCTGTTATATCCGGTTCTGTTTCAAAAACATCTATTGCAGCTGCTTGTACTTGACCTGCCTCTATTGCTTCTTTTAAAGCTGTTTCGTCAATTATTCCGCCTCTTGCGCAATTAATGATTCTAACACCTTTCTTCATTCTGTTTAATGTATTTTTATTTATCAAAGAAGTTGTTTCTTTTGTTTTTGGAGTATGAATGGTTATATAATCGCATTGTCCCCAAAATTCATCAAGGCTGGTTACGTATTTCGCTCCAATTTTCTCAACGGCTTCTTTTGTTGTATATGGATCAGATACAACTACATTCATCCCTAAAGCAATTGCAACGTGTGCTACGTGTTGCCCTATTTTACCAAATCCTATTATTCCTAAAGTTTTACCAAATACTTCAACACCCGTAAACTTTGAGCGTTCCCATTTCCCTTCTTTTGTTGATTTTGCAGCGGCAGGAATATTTCTTGACATTGCTAGCATAAGAGCTAAAGTATGTTCTGCTGCTGCATTTGTATTGCCATCTGGAGAGTTTACAACAATAACCCCTGCTTGAGTTGCTGCATCAATATCAACATTATCAACACCAACTCCGGCTCTTCCAACAATTTTTAAATTTTTACCTGCATCTAAAATTTTTTTTGTTACTTTTGTTTGACTTCTAATCATTAAAGCATCATAATCTTTTATTTTTTCTGCTAGTTCATCTTCAGAAAGTGTTGGAATAAAATCCACTTGTGCTACTCCTTCTAAAATTTTCCCTGCAGCTTCATTTATCTTATCTGTAATTAAAACTTTCATTTTATCCCCTATTTATTCATTTCTTCTATAAGAGTTGCAACACCTTTACCCAATTCAAACTTATGTCCTAATTTGTGAAGTGTTGCTTCTAACGCACCTACTGCTGTTATTGCGTCACGTTCTGACACAAAACCTAAAGTTCCCATTCTGAAAATTTTATCTTTTAATTGATTTTGCCCGTTTGCAACAACAATATCATAATCACTTTTTAATACTTTTCTTATGTCAGGTACACTTACATTTTCAGGAGGCAAAATTGCTGTGATTGAAGTACTTGCAATAGAATCATCCTCAACAAAAAGTCTTAAATTAATTGCTCTCAATGCTTTTCGTAGAGCTTTTGCAATTTTGGTATGACGATTAATAATGTTTTCAAGTCCTTCCTCTTTCATCATTTCAAGAGCAACTTTAAGTCCTGAAATAAGGCTAACAGCTGGAGTAAAAGCTGTTGAATTTTCAAGTACAGACTTCCTGTTTGTGCTCCAGTTAAAATAGAAATCAGGTCTTAGACATTCTTTATGAATTGCCCAAGCTCTTTCGCTTGCAGCTAAAAATGATAAACCAGGTGGAATCATAAATCCTTTTTGTGAGCCTGAAATTAATACATCAATACCCCATTCATCCATTTTACAAGCCATAGCACCTAAACTTGTTACGCCATCAACAACCGATAATGCACCATGTTCTTTTATATAAGAAACAAGCGTCTTAACATCATTTGTTACACCTGTAGATGTTTCATTCTGTGTTAGAGTAACAATTTTAATTTCTTTATTTATGTCTTTATCTAATCTCTCTTTTAAAACAGTTGGATTAATAGCATTACCTGGTTCAACTTCAATTGTTTCTACATCAGCTCCAAGTGCTTTTGCTATTTTTGCCCATCTTTGTCCAAAATTGCCAATAACTAAAGATAATACTTTATCTCCTGGATTAATAAGGTTCGATAATGCGGCATCCATTGCACCGGTACCACTTGAAGTATATACAAGAACATCATTTGACGTTTGAAAAACATATTTTAAATCGGTGTATACAGCTTCTAATATTTTAGAAAACTCGGAACTTCTGTGTCCCATTGGGTGTTTTGCAATTTCTAAAAGTACTCTTTCAGGTACAGGTGTTGGTCCTGGAATCATCAAAAACGTCTTGTCTTTCATATATTTATATCTCCCCTCTACTAATAGAGTTATTTTCTCATAAATTTTTAATAAGTTTAAGTATTTGTTAAATTTGTAAACGATTATTGATGTTCAGTAAATTTGACCAAGGTTATTGTTTTTATATATATAGGTAAGTAATTAAAAGGATTGAAGGATAACATGCCAAACGGTATTTCATGTGCATATTTTGCAGCTAGAAATTACATATACGGTCAAAAAGAACATAATATGTTTAAAGAAGGTATTGCCGGTGCACAAACTGCAAGAACTATTGATACTGTTGCTAAAACTGGAGTCATTAAAGGTGCTTTAGCTTCCCCTATTAATAATATATTTTCAAAAGCTGCAGCAATTGCTAAAAAAATTGTATATCCTTTAATTATTGCATCAGGAATATATAATACTGTTATTTCTGATGACAAAGTTAAAACTGGTGCTTCTCAAGCTACAGGTATTGCGACTATGTATTCATTTGAAAAAATAGCAGAAAAAGGTCTGAAAAATATTAATAATAAACTTGCAAATACAAATATAGTTAAAAAGAATAAAGCTGCAAGAATTGGTTTATATATAGCAAAAGGTTTATCTTTTGTTGTTGCTTCTTTGACTGGTTATAATATTGGAAGTAAATCTGCTGAAAAAATTATTGATAAAGTTCGTGCTAAAAAGAATGATGAGCAAAATTTAGATGATGAAAATATTTTTAATAACAATGTTAAGGATGAACTTTTTGAAGATATGCAAATGCTATAATAAAATAGCTAATATCATCAATAAAATTCCTCCAATTTGTGACATTGTTGCCATATTTTGCATTCTCTTATTATTTTCATATTTATAGCTATTCTTTTTTGCATCGTATGCAACCATTATTCTTTGTAATCTGGTTACATCAGAATCTGATACAAAAGTTCTATTGAATAGCTTTTGTTCTAATCTGCTCAATCTGTTCGAAATATTTTCATTTATATACGAATTACGTAATAAATCTTCTTCCAATGCGGCAAGTTGAAATGGCATAGATTCATCATTTACAGGCTCAAATCCATTATTATTATAATAACTATTTAAATCATCACTTGAATATTCATAGTTATTTTGTTGAATTCTGTTTTTTGTCTTAGGTTTTATTACAGAAGCTAATTTATTGACTCTTGAATTTAAATCTTGAGTACTTGTTTGGTTGAATACACTTTTTTCAAGTCTATTAAGTCGGGAATATATGTTTTCATTTTTATATGTAGTCTTAAATATTTCTTCTTCCATTTTATCTACTATTAAATATTCAACTGTTGAATCTTCTTTTAAATCAGATAAAATATTATTATTCATATTTGTATTTTGTTTAGAATATTTATTATTGTTTGTAGCGCTATGATCTCTTATTGTTAAACCAGAATCATTTTTAATATTTTCTACTCTTTTATTTAAATCACCTGTTTTGCTTTGTCCATATATATTTTTTTCTATTCTTTTTACTCTTTTTTCCTCAGGTTCACCACTATAATCATATCCGAATAGAGAATTTTCTATTGCAGTAATTTTATCCTGTATAGACATTTGTGCATACATTTCAATATTCGTCATAAATAATAGTAATAAAATTATAATATATTTTTTCATAAGTTAATTCTCTATATTGAGAATATATACCACAATTTTGAAAAGAAACACACTATCCAATTAATAGCAAAAAATGAAGCAAAAAATGGTAAAAGAATAAGCATAAATGCTCTTGATAATGTTAAGTTATAAGTTGCTCTAAGTGAAAAAACATATAAGATAATAATCCAAAAGTATAATAAAAACTCAATGATTGTTGCAAAAATATAACCAATTTCTCCTATTTGTTTTACTAAACTTAATGGTGCAAAAAATATATATGGTATTGGTGCAAAAGCAGTTAAAAATAAAATTTTCTCAAGCTTTCCACCTTTATCAAATATTTTAGCAATATATTCAAAAAATAGTGCAGTAAGAAACCATACAATAACTGTAGAAAATATTGAGCCTAATAAACTTAATATGAATATTAAATTATATATTGAACCATCAAAAATTCCCAAAGTAAGCTTGTTTATAACTGCAACAAAAATAATTGTTGTTATTGCTAGTCTTATTGATATATTTATATTTTCTCTTTCAAAAAAAGCTTTTGGTGAAAATATTACACTGTATATATTTTCAAAAAAATCATTAACTGTTATTCCCATAAATATAAAGGCCTTCTATTTAATATCATACTTGTTGGAATTATATCTGAAAATTTTATATTTTTGTTTAAAGAATATTCTGTTAGTCCTGAAAAATAGTCTCCAAATGAACTTTTTTTATTGTAATTAATTAATTTTGTTTTTAGTTTGTTATTGAATTTTTGTTGAATCATTTTTTCAATCATAATTTTTGCTGTATCCATATCGCCTGTTTCATCGATAAAACCAAGTTTTTTAGCTTGAGAACCTGTAAATACTCTTCCATCGGCATATTTTGTTAATATTGACTCAGATAAATCAACTTTTGTAACATCATAACAAGCTGTTCTTTCTATTCTTCCTTTTCGTATTGCATCTAAAAACTGTTGATATGAATCATCTACGATATTTTGCATTAATTCTTTTTCTTCAGGAAGCATTGCTCTTGTGCTTGAACCTATGTCTTTGAATTTGCCGCTTTTTATTACTACTTGATCAATATTTAATTTGTTAATGAGTAAATTATGATAGTCCATAAACGAGAATATAACACCAATACTGCCTGTTAGCGTACCTTCTTGGGCAATTATTCTATCTGCTGCAGAAGCTATGTAATAACCTCCACTAGCTGCTACGTCATCCATTACAGCAATAATAGGTTTATCTTTTCTTATATTTATAATTTGATTGTATATATTTTGTGACATAGCTACTGTGCCACCTGGTGAATTTATTTTCAAAATAATGCCCTGTATTTCATTGTCATCCTTCGCTTGTTTTAAAGACTTTAGCATGTTTGTTGCATTAGCTTCTTTTGAAAAAAAATTATTTTCAGATGATGAGGTAATGACTCCATCTAGTTCTATTACTGCAACTTTATTTGTATTTGATATTAGTTTTTTACTGTTTGTATTTTCACTATAATAATAATCTTTTCTATCTATTGAGAAAAAACCTAATATGAGTGATAATATACATAAAATAACGACTATTTTTGCTAATGTAGATGCTTTCATTATTCCTCACCTTCTGAATATTTTTCAATATATTTATCAAGTAAAGAAACCATAACATTTTTATAATGTATTGCTTTTTCTTTTTTTGATGCTTCAAATCTCAGTGTAAATACCGGCTCTGTATTACTTTGCCTTATTAAAGCAAATCCGTCAGGGAATATTATCCGTAAACCGTCTAATGTTACTATATTATTTATTTTTGTACCGAAGATCATTTCATCTTTTTTTATTTGATTTGTTATCTCTGATAGTACTTTCTTTTTTATACTGTTTTTACATTTGTGTCTGACTTCATCTAATGTACAAACTCTGTTAAATGGAACTAATAAATTACTCAATTTGAAATTTGAATTTATTTTTTTATTTTTTGCTAATATTTCAATTACTCTACAACCTGCATATATTGCATCATCAAAACCAAAATATCTGTCTTTAAAAAACATATGCCCTGACATTTCACCAGCTAATATTGCGTTAGTTTCTTTCATCTTTGTTTTGATGTATCCGTGACCTGTTTTTGACATTATTGCTTTACCGCCATTGTTATTAATTTCATCAAATAGTACTTGTGAACACTTGACTTCTGATACAATAACAGGGTGTTCCCCTCTTACTGATAAATCCTTTATTACATCTTGTGCATATATGTATAATAACTTATCACCTGTTAAAGCGTTGCCTTCGGAATCTATAATACCTAATCTATCCGAATCACCGTCAAATGCAATACCTATATCAGCATTTGTTTTTAGAACTTTTTTCTTTATGTCTTCTAATGTAGATAAGTCACTAGGGTTTGGATGATGATGCGGGAAATTGCCATCTGGTTCTGAGTATAATTCAATAACTTCACAACCAATGTCGGAATATAGTTTTGGAGCTACAACACCTGCTGTTCCATTTGCACTATCAACAACAATTTTTATTCCACTGCCTATTCTTCCAAATCTTGATGTTAAAAAATCAAGATATTGTGGAACAATGTTATATAATCTTGATTCACCGTGTTTTACAGATGTAATATCATTACTCATCTGTTCTATAGTATATTCTTTAACTTTTTTTATTTCTTCTTCATTCAAAGATGACTTATTAAATGTCAATTTTAATCCATTATATTCTGGAGGATTATGACTTGCTGTTACAATTAAAGCACCTGAAATTTTTGCATCTTTTGAAATATTTTCGGGAATAGTTGCAAATTCAGAAAAATATCCAATTGGTGTTGGAACAAGATCTAAATTTATTGCATTAGCACCCATATGAACTATGCCTTTAATTAATGTTTTTGCAAGGGATTCTGAATGTAATCTTGCATCTCTTGATATTGTTATCCAAATATCACTTGATTTTAGACCTGTTTTATCTTGGATATATTTAATATATCCTTTTCCCACATAATAAAATAATTCTTCTGTTACATCTTCGCCATATATTCCACGAATATCATTTTTCCCAAATGCACTAAAACTAATTGTTTTTTTCATATTTATTTATATCCCTTGTTTCAAAATTGAAAAACGATTATACTCAACATTATAGAAAATATTTAATCTAAAATCAAAAATGCTAAGAAATTGTTGTAATAAAAGTAAATTAAATGAAAAAATATTTATTTTTTTATTGTTTGTACTTCCATCATTTTTGGGGTGCATAGTATTTATATTTTTACCTTCAATTTTTTCTTTTATATTAAGCTTTTTTAAATGGGATTTAATTTCTGAAATAAAATTTGTAGCTTTTTCAAATTATATGAATCTTTTAAATTCTAATGAATTTTGGTTTATTTTGAAAAATACAATTGTTTATGCAATTTTTGTTACTATTTTTGCGACATTTATTCCTCTTATAATAGCATCAATAATAAAAAATAAAACGTGTGGAAAAGAGTTTTATAAGACATCATACTTTTTGCCTTTTATAACTCCTATGATTGTTATTGCAATGGTATGGCAATGGTTTTTTGATCCGAATATTGGACTCGTAAATTATATTTTGAAATCTAATTTGCAATGGCTTTATGATGTTAATTTGTCAATGCCAGTATTAATATTTGTATCTGTTTGGAAATTGGTTGGATATAATATGATTATTTTTTTATCAGGATTTTCATCTATAAATGAACAAGTTTATGAAGCCGCAAAAATTGATGGTGCAAATTCATATAAGACTTTTGTCTATCTGACAATTCCGCTTTTAAGTCCTACAATTTTCTTTGTTATACTGATAACTACTATTAGCTCTTTTCAAGTATTTGACTTAATATACCTAATGACTCAAGGTGGACCGGAAAATTCAACTAATATTCTTGTTTATTGGCTATATAAAAATGCCTTTGAATTTTTTAACATTGGAAAAGCATCTGCTATAGCTTATATTCTCTTTGTGTTTATTCTTATTATGACGATAATACAGTGGAAATTAAGAAAAAAATGGGTTGTAAACGAAATTGACTGAATTATGCAAGTACAGATAATAATTGTTTTTTAGGTGATAATTCACTTATTTCTTTATTTTTTGCAGAATATATATTATCTATATTTTCTTTTATTTCAGAAGCTTCTTTTGTTACTTTTGGACTGAATAGTTCAGATATTTTACAGACTAAATCTGAAATTTTTGTACCTAAAGTATCTGGAGTATTATAATATGCACTTTCATATTCCGGATAAGGAACAGCAGTATGTTTAAAGCTTGGCTTTGTTGAGTTATAATTAAATGAATTTATTGATTTAATTTTCATTTTTTTACCTCTTTCGTTTAAAGTGTTTAACATACACTTTATTTTATATATTTATTATGTATTAGAAAAATTATTTTGTCAATACTTATATTTACAAATTATTAAGAAACTGTGTAGGCTCATAAATATAGGGTTTTGCCATTAAGTGTATTATATGCACTTAATGGTTTTATTAATACTACCCATTAGGGGAATTTTTATTTTATCCTATTGTCGAATTGTGAAATTACGAATTATTTAGTTATATATAAGTATCTTTTTCATACTTCCAACTATTCTTAATTCCAGACAGTAGGGCTAAATGCCCTCTTTTTTTTAATTATATTTATTTTGTACTTTATTTATGTCTGCATTTACATCACAATAATAGAAAAAAGCCTCTATTGTTTTATCAAATGTATCTTTTAAAATTATCATTTCTTCTTGTGAAAAGTTCTGTAGAACATAGTCCTCTGATTTCATATATTGAGGTTGTGGTCCAATCCCAATTTTAATTCTGTCAAAAACTTGTGTTTGAGCATGATTAATAATTGATTTTACTCCATTATGTCCACCATCAGAACCTTTTGCTTTAAATCGTATAGTCCCTATATTTAATGAAATATCGTCATATACAACTAATAGTGTTTTTAAATCTAATTTATAAAAATTTTTTAATATTGCTAATGATTCGCCTGAAAGATTCATATATGTTTGTGGTTTTATTATCCAAATTGCTTCATTTTTATATGTACCTTTTGCTATTTCACATTTGAATTTTGGTTCCATAGAAAAATTACATTCAAGTCTTTTACATAATAAATCTGCAAACATAAAACCAACATTATGTCTTGTATTTTCATATTTAATCCCAGGATTACCTAAACAGATTAATAATTTCATACATGCTTCCTTTTTTATAAATTATCCCACATTTATATTCAACTTACCAATTAAAAACTCTTTAAAATGACTAATTATTATAAAAAATAGGAGATAACTTATGACTACTAACAAAGATTCAATAATTAGAATGAAAAGCAGTGAAATGCTCTATAATTTTTTAGAAAACACTCACTTACATAAGAAAGATTTTGCTCAAATGATTGGAGTTACTCTTTCTTATGTCTATAATCTGATTGATGAATCAATCCCTTTCTCAACAAGAAGTACAACTCTTGAAAGAATTGCCACTGTTATGGATATTTCTCCGGATGAATTTGTTGAATACAAGATTCCGCAAGATCCAATTTTGATAGACGAAACTACTGAATTTATACGAGAAAAACAAAAAGAGAAGAAATTGTCGACTGTTCAGTTTTTGAAGTCTTTTCCAAGAAAACAGAGGTTGGAAATAGTAGATATTTTAAGAGGTGCAAGACCAATTCCTCTTGATTGGGCAGAAGTTAGTGTAATTGCTGATGTTCTTGATGTTTCTAAAGAAGAAATGTATGATTTTTGGGAAGAAAGGTTAAGACAATTATTAAAAACTTCAGGCTTTAATTTTGACAACAATCAAGGACTTGCTAATGCAATGTTTGCTTGTGCCAGAAATTACGTCTATAAAGAAAGTAAATGATTATACTTTTACTTTTGATACAATTACTTCAATGTCCTTAGGTGATTTGATGGTTTTTTCATCGTAAATTATTTTGATTATTTGGTATGAATGAGGTATATCTTTGAAGGCTGGTGCGGAGATATGCCTTATTCCATTTTCATCAACTTGTATGGCTTCTTGATGATAATGTCCGGATGAAATTGTTAGTATATTATTATATTTTTTTAATAACTCTTTATATTTTTCTGTATTTAACATTGAAAGTTTATATTCTGACCTGGGTGGTAATAATGGACAATGGTGAAAAATCAAAAATAATTTTTTGGGATATTTCAAAAGAAGTTTTTCAAGCCAAATAATTTGTTCATCAGTTATTTGTCCATGCTTCGATGGTGCAAAATCGGGATTATCATCCAAAACTACGCATATAATATCATTATTAGGTTTGAAATAATAATATTTCAATCCACTTTCCTGGTTATTGTTGAATGTTGTTACAATATCAAGATATGTTTCTTTTTCAATACCACTTAATTTGTGTGCATCATTTTTTCCTAAAACAACATAATAGGGAATTTTTATTGGATGAATTGCGCGCATAAAGCCTATTACATCTTCTTCTCTTGATTTATCAACGTTATCTCCTAAAAAAATTGCAAAATCAGGATTCCTCTTTTTTAAAGATAAAGAAAGAAAATATAAATATTTATCCATACTTTTATTTTCAAGAGTATAATGAACATCACTTATTTGTGCAAACTCTAAAATTTCAGCAAATGAAATTCCCTGAATAAAAATAAAAGCTATAAAGAGAAATATGATTTTTTTAGATATTTTATGCATTATTGCATCTTTTCTGTATCATTTTTTGAATATACAATGCTTGTTTCAAATCTTTTTTACTAATTATTTTCATAGTTAAAAAAATTTCACCCATAGGCATTTTTTTAAAACGTTGAACATCCAGAACCATAGACAAATGATACAAATTAATCTTGCCTGATTCTAGTAATATTTCACCTAATCTAAGACAAGAAAAATTAGACCAGTCATCAATGTTGTACAGATTCTTCATACAATAATTATATCTTAAATTTCAATTTAATCAAATATTAAGCATACAAATCAAGTTTATTTGCTCTATACTCATTTTGTTGGTTTGGCTTTTGATAAGCTGCGTCTAATCTATCAAGACGTTCAACAAGACCAACATCTCCACCTTGATTTTGCCTAATATTATTTACACCATGATAATTACCTGGAGCAACTCCGGATAAACCTTGAACAGAAGATGTTGAAACATTATTCTCTGAAGCAAAAATGTTCTTTTCTTCAGTACTTTGTGGTTCAAATTGTTGTTGTCCGGCACCAAATGAAACTCCGGCATTACTTGCTCCCGCGGCTTGCATTTGTTGATATTGATATGGATTTAGTGAAATCATTTGTAATTTCTCCTGACTAACATATAAATAAAGTATTTTTTTTTATAATTTTTGCTAGTTTTCAAAATAATTTTACATTTGTTACATTTAAGTTAAAAAGTTTTTCTTGAAATTTAAAATTTATATGATTTAATATTCTTGTGAGCGTCCGTAGCTCAGCTGGATAGAGCAACTGCCTTCTAAGCAGTGGGTCGCGCGTTCGAATCGCGCCGGGCGTATTTTTATTAAGGGGAATGATTATTCATTCCCCTTTTTATTTTCTATAAATATTTGTCTTTATTTAAATTATTTTGAGCCAAAGTAAATAATATTCATAAATTTCTATCTATCCGCAAAATTAGCTATTAATTCGTTAGTGGTTCGATAAAAAGTAACAATAGTTTTGAGAATTTTATTAAGTCACACACTTTTTGAAGTTTTTCTATCATATAAAATTTTTAAATAATTTTTTAATTTTGCATTTAGTTCTAAAAGTTTCTTGTTATCTTCACTAGGTATGCCAAGTTCTTCTTCAACTCTTATTTCAAAATTGTATGCATCAACTTCATAAGGATTAGTGTAATATTCAACGTCTTCATATGTTATTCCATCATCATATTCTTCAAGTCTTGGACAAGATTCAGGATATAGCCAATTTTTTAAAGTTAAATCTTTACTAAAATTTTCTCTTGCTTTTGTTTGTGCAATTGCTTTTTCCCAAAAAGATCTATTTAACCGATGAGAAGATAATTCTTCAAGCATTGCTTTTTGTGAAGTAATTACATCTTGATATTGTCTTTTTATTTCAGCAAAATCATCATCATCACAAATATTCGCAACCTCTTCCTCAAGATCTCTTATGGATTCTTTTAATTCTTGTTCCATTTTATAAATAGAATTATCATGCTCAGATATTGCATTTTCTAATCCAACGATTTTAAAAGTCCTTGCATGTTGTTCAAAATGTCTAAGTTCATGATAAATAATAGATGCAAGTTCTTCATTTGTCTTATTTTGGTCTTGATCAATATATAAAACAACCTTACCTGATACTGGGTCAAAATTACCTGCTGCACCATTATGAGAAAATTCAGAACCTTTAAATTCAACATCAACTAAATCTTTGTCGTACCCTCTTTTTTCAAGATACATTGCTTTAACTATGTCCACTTTACTCTCAATAGTACCAGTTAGGTTTTTTATTCTCTTGATTTCATCTGGAGTAAAAATTTGGGTACTTGAATTTAATTGCGGATTAATAATTACACTTCCAGCATTTTTAACATAGTATTTTTGCAACAAATCATTTGCTTTTCTTTTTTCAGTGAAACTTGCATTATATTCTTTTTCACTAGAACCAGTAGGGGGACTTGTGACGTCTTGAAATGTTTGAAAACTTGCAAATATTTTCGGTTTAATATTATCCATTTGAAAATCCTTTTTGACAACTTATTATAATAAAAACTTAAAAAAAAAATTATTGCTAATATTTAAATTCTTATAGCTTATCTATAAAAAATTTTTTAATAGATGTTCAGAAAATTCTGAATTATATGGTGCATTAAATTCTTCATTCACATTCTGCTTTAATCTAAAATAACTCTTTGTTTGATTATTTTTTGATTTATAACTTTTTAATTAAACAGGAAATATTGAATAAAAGTAGAAATAATTTCTGATTTAGCAGACAAAATTTTATTCTATCACAATAGAAAGAAAACCAATTATTAAATTCCCAAAATTTTCTTAAAGAGCATCCATTATATAAATGTATATATTCACCTGATATTGAAAGTGTTTGGATAAATGACATTATGTAAACTTGCAATTAAAATATTGAATGTCTAGCCTTAAAATCACTAGATTCTTGAAATAAAAAATTATTTTTAATAATTTTTTCACAACTAACAAGATTTTATCTTTATTTTCTGATTTTTGGATTATTATTTCTAGATTCTAGCATTATACAACCAAAATTCCATCTAGAATTTATAATTCGTGGAAAAGTTTAACTGTGATTTTGTAGGTTGATTTTGGTATGAGTATGTTTGACCAGCACCTAAATCGAAATTCATGCGACCATCTTTAAATGGTTTTAGAGATACAACAATTTCATTTTTACGAAGTCTATCTGTCATGTTATTTGTAATAACATTTTTTAACGACAAATGCTGATTTATACTATATTCAGGAGCAAAAGAAATCGAACCTGGTTTTTTTTCCCCTCTAATATCAAGATCACTTTGACTATATGATGAAGTAAAAGTAAACCTGTCCCTTTTATATTTTGAATATAAAGACAAGGAATCACTTAAATCACCTGATGAAGATGTTGTTTTATATGTTGCACCCAAGATAGTATTCTTACTTATATCTTTTTCTAAAGATTTCGAATAACTCTTCTTTTGAGGAAGTGGTCGATTTACATCTTGATAAATTAATTTATCATAATTCCTTTTTAATGGTGCTTCACCAAGATTTAGTTGAGTATAAGATATATTACCTTTCTGTACATTATCATATTCAATTTGAGAAACATCTTCATCATCTAATCTTAAGAAAATAGCATTAGAATAGCTACTTGTTTCCTGTGAAAATACGTAAGTGCTTTGCATTAAAAATACAATTAAAAATATAAAAATTTTTTGCATAATATACATTATAATGTTTTTCTATGAAATTAGACAACAATAAATGAAAATTATTTTTCAATATATAGTTCATCCAAATTATGAAGAATACCACCTATTGCTGTAGGATGAAGATTTTTTATTTTCGTCCTTATCGCAGTTATAGTTAAAGGTGAATACAAATAAATAATAGGTCTTTGATCATATATTATTTGTTGATATTTATCATATATAGCTTTTCTTTTAGAAAAATCTAATTCTAAAGCTCCTTTTTCAATAATCTCATCAAGTTCTTTTTCCCAAGGCAATAAAACATCGTTTTTATCACCTTTAAAACGCATATTAAACAAATGAAGATGACCTTTTGAATACCAAACATTCTTTCCACTATGAGGTTCTAATGGACTTCCTGTTAATCCCATAAGAATAACATCCCAATCAGATGTAGTCATTATCTTGCTTACAAGCGAATTAAATTCAATAGGTTTAAAGTTGACTTTTATTCCTAAATCTCTTAAATCTTCTTTAAGCATAACTCCGCAGGCTTCACGTTCTGTTTGACCAGCATTTGTATATAAATTAAACTCTACTTCATTGCCAGATCTATCACGCAAATAACCTTTATTATCCCAGGAAAAACCTGATTCTTTTAAAAGAAATTTAGCGTATTCAATATCTCTTTCATGACCCGAGGCAAGATTTTCATTCAAGAATATTGAAGATAAAGATTCCGCAGTAAATAATGGCTGGGCTACACCGTTTGCAACATTATATACCATTGCATTTCTATCAATTGCATAATCTATTGCAGTTCTAAAATTTAAATCGTTAAACCATTTTTGCTTTATTGGATCTACATAAGGTTTTCCGTCTTTATTTATTCTAGTATTTAAATTAAACGCAATAAACATAGTTCCCGTATTAGGACCAAGATTATATATTTTAAAATCTGACTTTTTTTCTTTTTCTTTAAATCGAGGTAAATCTTTTCCTCTTACAGAAATAACGTCAAGCTCGCCTGATTCAAATTTTAATAACTCATTATTAAGATCACCGACAATTAAAATCACATATTTATCAATATATGGAAGCTTATTATGTTTTTCGTCCATTGAATAATAATTAGGATTTCTTCTAAAAACAACTCTTTGAGCCGGTACATATTCATCTAAAACAAAAGCTCCGGAAGAAACAATATCTTTAGGATTTGTCATCGTACCTAAATATGAATCAAAATATCTTTTACCTTTTTTTACTACGTTTCTATATATATGAGCAGGTGCAATCGATGTACCAACAAATCTTTGAAACGGTGCAAACGGTTTTTTTATTTTAAATTCTACAGTATATTTATCTATTTTTCTTACTTTTGGATATTCACCAGCAATAAGTACAGAATCTCTTAAAGAAGTATTTCCAAAACCAGCAAGGATAATTTCATTCCAAGTAAAAACTACATCATCTGCAGTTATTTCCTTTCCATCTGTCCATTTTACACCTCTACGTAATTTAATTGTATATGTTTTTAAATCATCAGAAACCGTCATTTCCTTTGCAAGATTTGGAATAACATCACCAGTATCCGGATCCGTTGTAAATAATGAATCATATAATAAATCTCCGATTTGTGAAGAAGTAGCATCTTTTGATACCCAAGGATTAAAGGTTTTTGGCCCTTCACCTATTGTTGAAGAAACTATTTGTCCACCATATTTGCCCGCAGGAGATCTGGACATCTTATAATCTATACCATTATAAAATACGGTATTATATGGCTTATAGATTTTTGTTTCTTTGATGCTTTCATTACTATTATTAATTTTTGAACTAATATTCTGAGTTCCATTATCAACTCTAAAACAAGAGACCATGATAAAAAGAACAATTATTATTATAAAAAATATTTTTCTAAAACTTTTCATAACTAAAGATTAACACAACATGCCCGAAATAATAAACTAAACACAAGTAGAATATATAATGCTAATATAAAAAATTAATTAAACAGACTCTCCATACAAACACCAAGTCTGAGCTTTTGTAATTTTAACATTGACGAAATCACCAATATTCTTTGTATCATCGACAAAATGTACTATTTTGTTATTACCTGCTCTTGAATTTAAAACAATAACTCCATCTTTTTCTGTTTTACCTTCAACTAAAACATTAAGTACTTTTCCTACAAACTTTTCGTTTGACTTTAAACAAACCTCTCGATTTTTTTCATTAAGCCTTTCTAATCTTTCATACTTAACATCTTCAGGAATAAACTTATCAACCATTTTTCCGGCTTTAGTAAATACTCTAGGAGAATATGCAGCTGTATTTGAATAATCGAGTTCTAATTCATCAATAGCTTTTAAAGTATCTTGAAACTCTTCTTCTGTTTCACCTGGAAAACCTGCAATAAAATCACTTGTAATAGCAACATCAGGAAATCTTTTTCTTATTTTTGAAACTATTTCATAATATTGCTCTTTTGAATAATGCCTATTCATTTCAGCAAGTATATGAGAATTTCCAGATTGCATAGGAATATGAAAATACTTACATACCTTATCGCATTCATCAACTGCATTAATCAAATCATCAGTAATATCAGAAGGATATGAAGTAACAAAACGAATACGAAATTGACCATCTAACTTGTTTAAATCACGTAAAAGATTAGCTAATGTAATATTTTCATCTTTAAAATCTTTCCCATAACTATCAACATTTTGACCCAAAAGCGTAATTTCTTTAAAACCTTCTTTTATTATATTTTTAGCCTCTTGTATTATTTCTTCAGGATGTCTGCTTCTTTCTCTGCCTCTAGTAAAAGGGACTACACAATATGTACAAAAATTATTACAACCTTCAATTATTGGAATCCAAGCATTTACAGAATCATGTTTTCTTAATATTTTAAAATCATTCTGATTACAAACAACTGGATTATTTGTAATAGCACAGACCTTTTCATCATTTTCAATTTTCTTTATTAATTCAGGTAATTGGTAAATATTATGTGTACCAAAAACCAAATCTACATAAGGAGCTCTAACTCTTACTTTTTCTTTATCTTGCTGTGCCACACAACCACAAATAGCAATTTTTAAATCGGGACGAGTTTTTTTCCATTTTCCCCAAACACCTAATTTGCTATAAGCTTTATCTGCAGACAATTGACGAATACTGCACGTATTTATAATTAATAAATCAGCTTCTTTTTCTGCATCTGTTTCAACATAACCAAAATGAGAAAGAATACCTGCTATTCTTTCGCTATCTGATTTATTCATCTGGCAACCCAGCGTTTCTATATATAATTTCTTCATAGATACAATTATACATAAAAAAATAGTATTAGAATATTTTTTGCTGAAAACATAATGACGTGTTATACTTTATGAGAAGAAAAAATTAGAATTTTATCATAAATTGGATAGGAGAAAATATGACAACATATGTAAAAGCAAGTCATTTATTGGTTAAAACGGAAGCTGAAGCATTAAAACTAAAAGAAGAAATTACAAATGGTAAAGATTTTGCACAAGCAGCAAAAGAGGTTTCATTATGTCCTTCAGGTCAAAATGGCGGAGACTTAGGATATTTTACAAAAGGACAAATGGTAAAAGAATTTGAAGATGCAGCTTTTTCTATGAATGTAGGAGATGTTTCAAATCCTATTAAAACGCAATTTGGTTATCATTTAATATACTTAACAGATAAAAAAGACTAATGGATATAAAATTAATAGAATATTTAAAAAATTTTCTGTCAAAAAATGAAATTGATGGTTTAATTGTCAATTCAACAAATGAATTTCTTGTTGAATATAATCTTTTGGACTTAAATTCAAGATACCACCTTACAGAATTTACAGGTTCAACAGGTGAAGTTTTATTCACTCAAGATAAAATATATTTATTTGTTGATACTAGATATCATGAGCAAGCAGATAATCAAGTTAACCTTGAATATATAGAGGTAATTAAACTTCCTCTTACAAAGTCATATTTATCTGCTTTAACAGAAATAATTCCTGCTTATTTTAAATTAGGAATTATTTCAACAAAAACATCAAAGAAATTCTATGATAATTTAACGAAAAAATTGCAACAAAAAAATTCAACAATAAAACTACTAAACAATGATCCTGTAATGGAATATAAAAAAGACATAATAAAAGAGACTACCTACAATATATTTAAGGTTGATACTGATATTGCAGGTATGACTCCTGACGAAAAATACAACAAAATAAAAGAATATCTTGGGAGTAATTTTAATATTTTAGTAACATCCCTTGAAGATATTGCATATATAACAAACTTACGTTCATATGATTTTAAATATAGTGCAATATTTCCTGCAAAAGCAATTATAAACGAGGATAAAGCAATTATCTATACAAACTGTTCCCTTCCATATATTGGAGAATATTTTGAAATAAAAAAGTTATCAGAATTTGAAACAGCGGTAAAAAACTTTGATAAAACAGAACTATTTATAGATGAAGAACAATTAACAATATATGATTATAAATTAATAAACCAATCAAATAAAATATTACCAAGCTATTTTAAATTATATAAAACGGTAAAAAATGATAATGAAATTGCCCATTTGAAACACTGTTTTGAAAGAGCTGATAAAGCATTAAAAATAGTATATGAAATGTTAAATTCTGAAACCATATATTCTGAATATGACTACTATGAAGCACTTATTAAATCAATGAAAGAGAATGGCGCGTTATCATTAAGTTTTAAACCAATAGTAGCGGCTGGTTCAAATACTTCAATTATTCATTATTCAACACCTTCAAAAGAAAAAATGGTTAACGATGGTGACTTATTACTAATAGACTACGGTGGATACTATGAAGGTGGTCTTGCAACAGATACAACAAGAACATTCATAAAAGGAACACCAACATCAGAGCAAAAAACAGCATATACAACAGTACTTAAAGCATTCTTAGATGCTTGTTATAACAAATACAATAAAAAATCTGCATATTTTCATATAGATAAAATAGCAAGAGAAACAATAGAAAAATCAATATCGGAAGACTTTGCATTTGCACACGGGACAGGACATGGCGTAGGAATTAGTGTACATGAAATTCCCCCACGAGTTTCATCTTCTGATGCAGCAAAAACAAAGATAATAGAAAATACTGTATTTTCAATAGAACCAGGAGTTTATAAAGAAGGTTGGGGAGGCATAAGGTTAGAAAATACAGTATATGCGAAATATGAAGAAGATAAAATTACAATGAATTCTTTTTCACATTTTCCATTTGAGATTAAACTAGTTGATTTTTCAGCAATGAATGATTATGAAAAATATTATTATATGAAATGGCAGGCAAATGCATGTCTAATCTAAAATCTATTTCAAATAATGAGATAAAAGAAATTGTAAAACTTCATCAAAAAAAATATAGAGATGAATTTGGACTATTTATTGTTGAAGGCATTAAAGCCATTGAAGAATTAATAGAAAATAATATTGATATAAAACAAATTTACGCAATAAAAGCTTTTGAAAAAGAGCAATACACTGTAAAAATTATTGATGAATCAATAATGAAAAAAATTTCTACAACAAGTTCGACTTGTGAAATTCTTGCAGTTGCAAAGAAAAAAGAATACAAAATAAACGATTTTATAAAAAAAAATAAATTAATACTTTTAGATTCAATAAGTGATCCAGGCAATTTAGGAACAATAATAAGAAGTGCCTCTGCATTTGGAATAGATGGAATAATATTATACAAAGATTGTGTTGATATGTATTCATCAAAGGTAATACGTTCAGCAGCAGGCAATTTTTTTAAAATACCAATCATAGCAATAAAAGATACAGAAGAACTCAAAAGCAATTTTAAAAATTTCGACAAAATTGCAACAGCATTATATAAAAAAAATACAAATTCTATTGAAGAATGCAAAAATATAAAAAAATATATTATTATGTTTGGTTCTGAAGCTAATGGCTTATCTAACGAACTTATAAAGCTTGCGAATAAAAATATAATACTAAAAATGAATAATAATGTAGAATCATTAAACCTATCTGTTTCTGCTTCTATTATAATGTATCAGCTATTTCTGAATTAAGTTCTTGCGTATTACTTTAATTAATTCATAATATGTTTTTAATTCAATATTTGTTGATGTGTTTGCAATATGAATAATACTATCTTTTAAAGGATTTGATTCTACTTCTATACCAACCTTGAAATCATTGATATCTATTTCTAAAACATTAATTATTTTTACAAAAGTTAAATATGTAGGATAATTATACCCTGATTCTATCCTGTAAATTTGTTTTTCATTTAAATCAACAAGCTCGGCTAACTGAGCTTGAGTTAGGTGTTTACGCTTTCTGTATTCTTTAATTTTTTGTCCGATTATCTTTTTATCGGTTTCAAGTAGCATACACAACATCCTTATTTTAATTTGCCATTTGATTTTAAGACGTTTATGTCTATTTTTAAACAATATTTATGACTATTTTTCATTTTGACAAATAGACATTTATGTACTATATTTAATTTTAAAAAACGTTTAAAAAGTCGAACAATTATATACAGAATTGTTCCTACAATGAAATAATTTTACTCGAATACAAAGTTTTATTAAATCAGACATTAATATCCAAAAAGATGCAAAAGGGAAAATAAAAAAGTTATGAAAAAAAGAGCTGCATTTATTGTTAGTGAATATAATGAAAATGTATTTTGGGGAGGTGGAGAAAAAGTCAATTATTACATAATAAAAGAGTTGATAAAAAGGAATTATGATGTAGACGTTTACACATCTGTTTCTTTTGTAGAAAAAAGTAATATAGTAAAAATTTATTTAAAAAATAATAATTATAAAGCAAAATTAAAAGATTATGATTTAATATTATCAACTAATCTTGAATGTGAATCAAATATTACATTTTCTCATAACCACTCTTATGCTTTTGAACAAAAACTTGTAAAAATCCCATCAATTTTAAAAACAGCATTTAGTAAATCACATAATAAGAAAATAAAAAGAGATAAAACGGCAATACAAAATGTTAGTTTAATATCAAATATCGTTGTCTCATCAAATATTTTAAAAGATGACTATACTAAAAATTATAAAATTCCAGAATGGAAAATTCAGATTTTACAACCAGGTGTTGAATATAAAGAAGAAAATATTATACTTCCAAATAAAAAATGTATTAATTTTGGTATTGTAGCTGGTAAATTCGGGTATAAAGGCGGATTTATAGTTTTATTTGCAATACTAAGATTAAAAAGACTATATAAAAACTTCAAAGTGAAATTCATAATAAAAAAGAAATTTAAACTACTTAATTTTATAATAAATGTACTAGGAATAAAAGAATTTATAGAACTTTTACCCGTTCAAAAAGATATGACAAATTTTTATAAAACAATTGATTTTATGTTAATCCCTTCTATAAAAGAACCTTTTGGTCTTGTTGTAACAGAAGCAATGTCATTTTCTAAAATTCCAATTGTGTCATCAGTTTGTGGTGCAGTTGATTTAATTAAAGACAATGAAAATGGGATAATCATTGATTATTCTAAAAAAAATAAAGCAAAAATGTTGGCAGAGAAGATGAAGGAAGCAATACTTTTAAGTGATGAAGATTACATAAGGATTTCAAAAAATGCAAATTTTTCTGTAAAACAGTTAAGCTGGGATAATTTTGCACAAAAATATGTAAATATTGCAGAAACTAAGATGAAACTGAATGATATAAAAATTTCAGTAGTAATTCCTATATATAATGCAGAAAAATATATAGCACAATGTTTAAATTCGATAATAAATCAAACAATAAAAGATATAGAAATAATATGTGTAAATGAAAATTCTACAGATGCTACTCCTCAAATATTAGAAACTTTCAAAAAATTTGACTCGAGAATAAAAATTATAAATAAGGAAAAATCAGGTTCTTCATCTGAGGGCAGAAATTATGGAATTAAAAATTCAAGAGGAAAATATGTTTATTTTATTGATAATGATGACTTAATATCTACTAATTATCTTGAAAATATGTATAAAATAGCAGAAAAAGAAAATGCAGATATTGTAATCAACGACAATATTAATGCATTTTATAAAGATAATTTGAAAACACAAAAACCGTATATAAAACAAACTTTCAAAAACGGAGTTTATTCTGTTACACCTTCTTTTATACAAGAAAGGCACACTAATTCATTACCTTGGTCGAAATTATATAAAAAAGAATTCCTTAAAAAAAATAATTTAAAGTTTCCTGAAAAATATATTTATGAGGATGAATATTTCTATTTTACACTAATGCCGTTTCTGAAGAAAGCTGTTCAATATAATTGTGGGATGTATTACTACAGACAAAGAAAATCTTCCATAATGGGGACAGGTAAAATCGAACAAAAATATCAAATTTTCGATATATTTAGATTAATATACAACTTTTACAGAGAAAATAACCTTATTCATAAATATAAACTGCCATATTCAATTTTAAGATACAGAAGCTCTCAAATTTCAGACTATAAAAAATACCGAAGTAAATTTTTAGAGTTGATAAACGAACTAAATCTTAATATAGAAGAAATAAAACAAGACAAAAAATTAAGATTATTACTAATTTCTTCAAATAAATTTTTATATCGAATAAACGGAATAATTAACAAAAAATGCAAAAAAGAACTAAGTGAAGAATATAAAATGCTATATGAAATGGATGAGGATTAATCTTATAATGACTAAAAAAGTTTGGCAGGAATATAATAAGAAATTGCTTAGTATTTTTTTTAGCATATTTATATTTCTAATATCTTTTAATATTCTTATTGACCCTTTTTGTATTTTTAACACACCAAAAATAGAATATATAAATAAAATAAAAGCAGATAAAGATAGGAATCAAAGAATAACAAAAATAGTTGGACTAAAACTTGATAAGAAGCCTTTAGACTCTATTTTTTTAGGTTCTTCAAGAGTTAATTCGAGTATCTCAGAAGAGTATTACACTCATATAACAGGAAAAAACACAAAAAATTTAGGAATGAATGCTCTTTCACATGATGAAACATTTAAAGTCGCTTATAATGCGATTTTAATACATCCGGAGATAAAAACAATATATATAGGCTTGGATTTTTTTCGTTTTCTTGAAAGAAATGCAAACAATAAAAGGGCAGTTAACTTGTCAGATACAAAAGAATTGACCTTATCTGAGATAAATCCATTATTATTTTCTTTTAATACCACAATTGCAAGCATAAATACTTTAATATCTAATTTATACCGTAAAAATAATAAAACATATAATAAAAAGGCACATTTCATAAAAAAATTAAAACAATACTCAAATAATTATAATTCCGCAAAGCTAGCGGATTTAGAATTTTACAAACTTATAAAGTTTAAAAATGAAATGGAAAACAAGGGATATAATATAATCTTTTATACTAATCCAACCCATGTAACAGATATATGCGTAATTAAGCAACTCGGTTATCTTCCTTTATTCAATGAGTGGAAAACAAAATTAGCAGAAAGTTTTTCTTATATAGATTTTGATTTTGTAAATAATATTACAACTGAAGAAATAAATGAAAATACAAAATATTTTATGGAATGTTCCCATTCCACAACTTTAACTGGTGAATTAATTATCAATTATATTGTAAAACATTCAAATAACTACGGAAAACTAATAACAAAAGAAAACATAGCGGAACATAACGCTCAAAATGAAAAAAAATTACACCAATGGGAGCTAAATAATAAAACTTGGGCAAAAATAATAGGAGAAATTACTAATAATGAATTACAAGAAATACAATAGAATTTTAATATTTACATCTATAATTATTGTATTTGTAGTTTCAATTTCAAACTACATTATTGATCCTTATGCGGTTTTTAATCAATATAAATTTTTTAATGAAATAAAACCTTGTATAGATAAAAATCACAGGTTCTCAAAAATTCCTGCATTCAAATTGTACAATAAAGATGTTATTGCCATTTGGGTTGGTTCATCAAAAACTTGGGAAGGTACAAATGAAGAATATGAGTCAAAAATCCTGGGAGGAAATGTAAAAAATTTAGCTATAAGCGGCTCAACATTTGAAGAATCAATAATTATGGCAAAAAATGCAATGAGGTTACATCCTGAAATAAAGACAATATATTTAGGTTTAGATTTTTTTAAATTTCAAAAAACAATAAATTCTGAAGCAGAAAAACTTAGGCAAATAAAAAGTTTAACTATAGAAAAAGAAGAACTTTTACCTTTAATTTTATCATTAAATACCTTTGATGATTCTGTTAAAACTATTATAAAAAATGCAAAACAGTTTTTTAAGAAACAAAAAGAAATTCAATATGAATACGGTTATGAAAAAAGATATAATAAAAAAATTTTTCACAGATTTAAAGCATCTATAAATAAATATTATATAGATTATTATCAAAATTACACTTTAGATGATTCAAAATTCGACGAATTAAAAGAATTTATAAAATATACGGAAGAAAGAGGAATAAAAGTCGTATTTTTTACAACGACAATGCATATAGCAGAAAGAATTTTAATTTACAATACAAATAATATGCAGAATTTTTATAAATTTAAGGAAAAACTTGCAGATATACAACCTTATTATGATTTTGCACTAGTTAACAAATATACAACAGAGGAAATTAAACCGGATATACAAAATTGGAGAGATAGTGTTCATCCATCTTCTATTCTTCGAAAAAAAATGACTGATAAATTATTTTTAAATAATAGTGATTTCGGAGTATACATAACAAAAAATAATGTAATGCAAGTAATAACAAAAGATAATATTAATTTTGAAAATTATATAAAAATAAATCCCGAGATAATAGAAGAAGTAAGAGAATGGAGTAAATAATGCTGTTTAATTCAATAGAATTTTTGTTTATATTTTTGCCGATAACATTTTTTATATACTTTCTTTTAAATAAAATTAAGCTTGTAAAAATGGCAACCGCTTGGCTTGTCATAGCCTCATTAGGTTTCTATTCATACTGGAAAATAGATTATCTTCCATTAATTTTAATTTCAATGCTTTTTAACTACTCTGTTGGTTCAACATTGACTAATGACAAAAAGTTAAAAATAAATCGAAAACTCTTGCTGATATTTGCTATAACAGTAAATGTAGGTATTTTATGTTATTACAAATATTTTGACTTTTTAATAGAAAATATAAATGCATTATTTTCTTCAAATTTTAATTATATGAATATTATGCTGCCATTGGCTATAAGTTTTTTTACATTCCAGCAAATAGCATACATTGTAGATAGCTACGAGTATAAAACTAAAGAATATGATTTTTTGACATATGCTTTATTTGTAACATTTTTCCCACAATTAATAGCAGGTCCAATTGTTCATCATAAAGAAATGATGCCCCAATTTGCAAATTTAAGAAATAGATTCATAAATCAAAAAAATATATCAATCGGCTTATTTTTACTTTCAATCGGACTGTTTAAAAAAGTTATGATTGCAGATACATTCTCAGTTTTTGTCCGTGGGACATTTGATAGTAATATTATACTGACAACCCTTGAAGCTTGGTGTGCAAGTATATCTTATACAATGCAATTATATTTTGATTTTTCAGGTTATTGTGATATGGCAATGGGTATTAGTTATTTATTTAATATAGTACTGCCACAAAATTTTAATTCACCATATAAAGCGGAAAATATACAAGATTTTTGGAGAAGATGGCATATAACTTTATCTAAATTTTTAAGAGATTATATATATATTCCACTAGGTGGTAACAGAAACGGAAATTTAAAAACATACAGGAATTTATTTATTACTTTTTTAATAGGTGGTATATGGCATGGTGCGAACTGGACATTTATTATTTGGGGTATTATGCATGGAACTGCAGCTTGTTTTTATAGAATTTGGGGCAAATTAAATATAAAAGTTCCACATATTATCTCTGTTTTAATAACTTTTTTATTTCTCAATATAACTTGGGTTTATTTCAGAGCTTCAAGTATTGAAAAAGCAAACCAAATAATTAAATCAATGCTTGGACTGAATGGATTTGCACCAATTATTATTGATAAATTAAGATTCTCGTTTGAAAATGGAGCAATTAAAATCAGTATATTACTTTTAATTGCTTCATTTATACTTGTTTTCTTTATTAATAATTCAGTTGAATTTTCAAAAAAACTACAACCAAATAGAATATACTTAGTTATAACTTTAATTATGCTAATAATTTCAGTTCTTTCAATAAATAAAGTTTCTGAGTTCTTATATTTTCAATTTTAACTTTTGTAAAAAATAAAAAAGAGAATTAAAGTTCAACAAAAAAAAAACCGATAAGAAAAAGGTTAGTTTTTGGAGAAGAAATATATGGGTAACAAATTATTACAAACAGAAGACGTTAATATTGAAATAAAAAAACTTATTGATGATATAGATAATATAAGTTCAAATATAGACTTATATAAAGTTATTGTTGATGAACAACTTTTGATTGCATCTTGATAGTTTTGGTTAATTACAATATAAAAAGTTAATAATGTAAAGAAAAATAGTTTATATAATAAAAAAAAGTGGAATAAAATACTAAAAGATAAAAAGAAAAATAATAAATATCTTTAAGTTTATTAGAGGAACTATGGAAAACGGAAATACATTATTAAGGGATAATACAATCGATAGTCTAAGGAAACTGCTTAGAAATTTTGATAAAATCAACAGCAGTATAGATATTTATACACTTTTTATTGATAATAAGAAAAAAGAAGAAAAAAAAGAATAAAATCACACAAAGAATTATTACTTTTGCATTTTTTTGCTATAGTTTAAATGTATAGAGATAAAGAAAGCAAAATTATGTTAAAAGAATATTTTTTGGAGAAAGTTAATTCATCTATAAAACATTTAGTTAATAACAACTTACTAGGTCAAATGACAAATGTGAATGAATATACTTTACAGGCAGAGATTCCAAAGAATGCCCAATTTGGTGATTTTGCAGTAAATGTATCATCTCTTGCCCGATATGCAAAACTTCCACCTATAAAAATAGCGGAGTTAATTTCTGAGAATATAGACAAAACAAGCTTTGATATAAACGTAACAGCAGGTTTTATAAATTTTAAAATACATAGTGATATGTTGAACAACATTCTTGCTGAAGTTTTGGAAAAGAAACTTGATTTTGCAAAAAATAATATAGGAAACAATTCAAAGGTCATATTAGAATATGTAAGTGCAAATCCTACAGGACCATTTCATATAGGGCACGGAAGATGGGCAGCAATGGGCAGTGCATTGGCCAATGTAATGAAATACTCAGGATATGACGTATATCAGGAATTTTATATAAATGATGCAGGAAGTCAAATTCAAAAGCTAGGAAAATCTTTATACATAAGGATTTTAAAAGAATTAAACATAGATATAGACTTTCCAACAGATGAGGAAGCAGCAAAAAATTTCTATACCGGTGAATATCTTATTCCAGTAGCTAAAGAATTTTTAAAAGAAGAAAAAGAAAAAGCGGAAGAAATAAAAGACAAATATAATGGTGAATTCAATCCTGAAATTTTAGAATATATCTGCAAATATGCAAGATTAAAAATGCTAAATATGCAAAAAGCATTACTTGAAAATTTCCATACACATTTTGACAACTATTTCAGTGAATTAACACTGCATGAATCGGGAAAAGTAGAAGAATGCATAAAGAAACTGAATGATTTAGGTGTGTTATATGAAAAAGACGGAGCCCTATGGTTTGCATCATCAAAATATGGTGATGATCAAGACAGAGTAATAAAAAAATCAGATGGAGCATATACATACTTAACAGCTGATATAGCATATCATTACAACAAATTACAAAGAGGTTTTGATACTCTTATAAATATATGGGGGGCAGATCACCATGGTTATATTCCAAGAATGCGTGCTGCAATAGAAGTATTGGGATACAATCCGAATTCTCTTGAGGTTCTTTTAGGTCAGCTTGTTAACATAGTTATGAATGGTGAACAGGTAAGAATGGGCAAAAGGACTAAAATGATAACTCTTGATGAATTAATAGATGAAGTAGGAGTTGATGCAACAAGATATTGGATGATTATGAGAAGCATAGATACAACACTTGATTTTGATGTAGAACTTGCTAAATCAAAAACAGATGAAAATCCGGTGTTTTATGTTCAATATGCACACGCAAGAGCTTGTTCAATATTAAGACACGCTGTTCAAGAAAGATTTGATATAATTAATAAAAGAAAAGAAAATGCAACAATTACAGATTTAGAAAATAAAATCTATGAATTAAACTCAAAAGACTTTGAAATTTTATGGCAAAGTGAAGATGAAAAAGTAATTGAAACAACAAAAAAACTAATTTTAAAACTGGAAGAATATAAAACAGTTGTGCAAACATCTGCAAAAAATAGAACACCTTATCTTTTAACAAAATATTTACAAGAACTTTCAGCCAATTTCCATCAATTTTATTCATATACAAAAGTGCTTGTGGAAGATGAATATTTAATGATTGCAAGACTTTCAATTGTAAAAGCTGTAACAATAATTTTAAAATCCGCAATGAAATTGATTGCAGTTGAAGCACCGGAGAAAATGTAAAAAATATAATATAAACAATAGTATAATATTTCGCAATCAAATATTTGTAGTATAATAGAAATAAAAAAGATATGGTTTAAAAGACCTGTAGATTAGCGGAGGAAGTCTTTTATGACAGTAAAGGATTGGTTCGAACAACGAAAAGAAATGCAAATAGCAAGAAGGAACCAGGATGCACAAATAGATGACAGCATAGGTAAACTTTGGGTCAAATGTTATAATTGTAATGCGCAATTACTAAGAAAAGAAGTAGAAGAGAATTTAGATGTATGTCCAAAATGCGGATATCATTTCAGAATAAATGCAAGAACACGTATAAATCAAATATTTGATGAAGGTACATTTGAAGAATTATTTGGGAATATAACAACAGCAGATCCATTAGAATTTTCAGATACAGAAACATATAAAAAAAGAATAATACAAGCAAAAGCCAAAACAAATATGAATGAAGCTGTAATATCAGGCATTGGAAAAATAGACGGAAATGAAGTTTCAGCAGCAGTTATGGATTTTGAATTTATGGGTGGTTCAATGGGAAGTGTAGTAGGTGAGAAAGTAACACTTGCTATGGAAGAAGCATTAAAAAGAAAAATCCCAATGATAGCAATAACAGCATCAGGCGGAGCCAGAATGCAAGAAAGTATACTAAGCTTAATGCAAATGGCTAAGACCAGTTGTGCAGTTGCAAGATTAAATGAAGCAGGTTTATTATATATTACAGTACTAACAGAACCTACTTTTGGCGGAGTTACAGCAAGTTTTGCAACACTTGGTGATATTATTATAGCTGAGCAAGATGCAAGAATAGGTTTTGCAGGAAGACGTGTTATAGAACAAACAATAAGACAAAGTCTTCCGGCAGATTTCCAAACAGCTAATTACTTAATGAAATACGGTCAAATAGATATGATTTCATCAAGGGCAGATTTAAAATCAACATTAGCAAAATTAATCAGCTTGCATACGAAGTAGGAGAAGGGTATGGCCATTTTAGAATTTGAAAAACCTTTATACGAAATAGAAGAAAAAATACAAGAACTAAAAAAAATAAGTGAGTCATCAGGTATGGATGTATCAGATCAAATAGAAACATTTGAAAAACAAGCGTTAGAATATAAAAAAGAATTATATTCAAAGCTAACACCGGCACAAAGACTGCAAATAGCAAGACATGCCGATAGACCAACCTTCTTGGACTACATAAAGTTGATGACAACAGATTTTATAGAACTACACGGAGATAGAGAAGGTACGGATGATAGAGCAATAATAGGCGGTATTGCAAAAATAGACGGTCAAAGTGTAGTTATCATCGGAACACAAAAAGGTAAAACAACAAAAGAAAATCTTATATATAACTTTGGTATGCCACAACCGCAAGGTTACAGAAAAGCATTAAGATTGTTCTATCACGCAAATAAATTTAATTTACCTATAGTAACATTAATTGATACTCCAGGAGCATATCCGGGAATGAAAGCGGAAGAAACAGCGCAAGGAACAGCTATAGCTGTAAACTTAAGAGAAATGGCAAAACTAAATGTTCCAATAATTGCGGTTATCACTGGCGAAGGCTGTAGCGGTGGTGCTTTAGGTTTAGCAGTTGCAGATAAAGTATTAATGCTTGAACATTCTTATTATACAGTTATCTCACCAGAAGGCTGTGCATCAATTTTATGGAGAGATGCATCTAAAGCAGATGTAGCAGCTGAGGCTTTAAAAATAACAAGTGAAGATTTACTAAAACTTGAAATAATCGATGGAATTGTTAAAGAGCCTTTAGGCGGTGCTCATAATGATTATGAAACAATGGGCAAAGAATTAAAAAATGCAATTATAAAAGAAATCAATGAGTTAAAGGGCATTGAACCTGAAACATTGAGAAATGAAAGATACAATAAATTCAGAAGAATGGGTGTATTTTGTCAATAGTTGATAAAACATATTGGGAAGTATGTATTGAAATTAATCCAATTTGTGCAGATATAGTTTGCGATATAGTACAAACAGAATTTGATTGCGAAGGTATAGTAACTGCAGAAGAAAAATATAAGAATTTAGAGCTAGTATCAACAACAGAAAATACATTAAAAGCTTATATTGTTACAGATATATTGGATTTTGATAACGTACAAGCTTTTTTCCACGCACAAAGACAAGATTTGATTGATAAACACATTTTCAATTGTGATATAGGAAGTTGGAATGTTTCAATAAAGAAACAAGAAATAATAGATTGGTCTAAAAAATGGAAAGAACATTGGAAGCCGTCTAAAATATCTGAAAGAATAGTAATCTGTCCAACTTGGGAAAAGTACGAAGCAAAAGAAAATGAAATCATTGTAAATATAGATCCAGGCAATGCTTTTGGAACAGGCACTCACGCAACAACACAATTATGTGTAAAAGCTTGCGAAAAATATATGGCAAAGAATTCTATAATAGCTGACATAGGATGCGGTTCTGGAATACTTGCAATATGCGCGATGAAGCTTGGAGCAAAAGAAGCTGATGCTGTAGATACAGATGCAACAGCAGTTGAAACAGCTCAAATAAATGCAAAGGTTAACAAAGAACTTTCTATAAAATTTAAGAATGCAACATCTGATATTTTAGATTCTAAAAAATATGACTTTGTATTTGCAAATATTCTACATAATGTACTGGCAGCAATTATGCCTGATTTAAAAAGAATAATGAAAAAAGGCGCAAAAATTGTTTTAAGTGGTATTCTTGAAGGAAAAGAAGATGTTGTAATAGAAGCAATCAAAAATAACAATTTAAAAATGATAGAAGAAATGCGACAAAAAGAATGGATTGCTTTCGTTGTACAAAGGGAGGACTAAAATGTCAAAAACAGCAATAATAATACCTGCAAGATATGGTTCAAAAAGATTACAAGGGAAACCTCTATTAAAAGCTTGTAATAAGCCAATAATACAATGGGTATGGGAGAAAGCAATTCAAGTAAAATCAGCAGATATTGTAATTATTGCTACTGATAATAAAGAAATATATGATTGTGCCAAATCATTTGGTGCAAATGTTGAAATGACATCAGAAAAGCACAAATGTGGTAGTGACAGAATAGTTGAAGTAGCAGAAAAGTATCCAGAACTATCATACATAATAAATTTGCAAGGTGATGAACCAATGATAAATACATCTTGCGTTGAAGAAGTTATAAAACTGTTAAAGGAAGATAATAATGCAGACATTTCAACTCTTATTTCAGAAATAAAAGATGAAGATGTAGAAGATCCCAATATGGTAAAATGCGTAAAAGATATAAATGGATACGCAATGTATTTTTCACGTTCAAAAATTCCTTACGAAAGAAATATTGGAATAGCCAAATTTTATAAACATATAGGAATATATGGTTATAAACGAGAAGCATTGTTTAAAATGACAAAATTTTCTCAACCTGAGATAGAGCAAGCCGAAAGTCTTGAACAATTAAGGGCATTATATAACGGAATGAAAATAAAAACATCTGTTGTAGAATACAAAGCAATTGGGATTGATACAATAGAAGACTTTAATGCCTTTAAAAAATTAGTTGAAAGCAAATAAAATGCACGAAAAAAGACTTGAATATCTTATAAGATTACGAAAAGAAAAAAATATTCTAATTATAGTATTATTAACTATTTTTGCAATGATAGGAGAAATTGTTTTCGGATATATAACCCAATCAATGTCTCTATTAGCAGAAGGTTATCATATGGGAATGCATGTTGTAACACTTGGTCTTACATACATTGTATATGTTATATCAAGAAAACTAAAAGATTCTCCTTTATTTGAAAATGGAACTGACAAAATAGGTGTTTTAGGTGGATACACAAGTGCAATAATGTTAACATTTGCAGGTATTCATATATTTATTGAATCAGCAGAAAGATTTTTTCATCCTGAACAAATTAAGTTTACAGAAGCAATTTATGCGTCAATTTTTGCACTAATAATTAATTTTATTTGCGTTGCAATTATGGAAGGAAAATTTCAACGACATAAACATAAAAAATACAGAAATAAAGATTACAATTATCTTGCAGCATACCTACATATACTTTCAGATGTTTTAATTTCAATTTTGACAATTTTGGCACTCTTCTTTGGCAAAATGTTCAATTGCATACATTTAGATGCACTAACAGGCATTTTAGGTGCTGTTTTAATTATAATTTGGGCATTCAAATTAATAAAAAATACAGTAAAAATTCTTATTGATATGAAAACTATTTAACATTTCTTATTTTTTGTTGACAAGGAAACAAAATAGAGTCATAATAATATTGTTGACAAGGAAACAATATTATTATGAACGAAGAATTACTGGATTTAATAAAAGATATAGCAAGAAAACAAGAACAAATTGATAAACATTTGAAAGAAAAATCAGGCGAATTATTAAAAGATTTAAGTTTTTCTGAAATGCACTGCATCAATTACATTGGGACAATAGAGCGAGCCAATGTAACAAAATTATCAGAACTTTTGAATATAACGCGAGGCGGTATAAGTAAAATAATAAAAAAGTTAATTAATAAAGGGTTTATAGAAACATATACCGATAAATCGAACAAGAAAGAAATATACTACAATTTAACTCAGCAAGGTAAAATTGCATTTAATGAACACGAAAAAATACACAGTTCATTTTGTTCAGGAGATTTAAACTACTTTAACAAAATAGAAGAAAAAAAATTAAAGATTATAAAAGAATTTTTAGAGAACTACAATCAATATTTAAGTGAAAGATTATAGTTAAATAGAGGTATATATGCACGAACACAAAGAAGAAATCTGTAAAGAAAACGAAAAAAGAACATTGATTGTAATTATTTTCACGATTATAGCAATGTTTGCCGAAATTTTATATGGATATATAACAAACTCAATGGCATTACTGGCAGATGGATACCATATGGGAACACATGCACTTGCACTAACATTAACCTTTTTAGCATATGTATTAACGAGAAAACTAGCAAATTCAGATAGATTTAAGAATGGAACAGATAAAATAGAAACACTTGCTGGATACACAAGTTCAATTTTCTTAGGTTTAACAGGATTTTGGATAATAATTGAAGCTATAGACAGATTTATACATCCATTAAAGATTAATTTTGATGATGCAATCTTAGTTGCAATTATAGGTTTAATAGTAAATGCAGTATGTATTTTTATAATGGAATGCAAACATAATCATTGCCACGAAGAATCAACAAATGAAAAAAAAGAACATAACCACACAGATGAAGACTATAATTATAAAGCTGCATACTTACATATATTGGCAGATGCTTTAACATCAGTATTAGCAATTATAGCACTACTTACAGGAAAATATTTTCAGATTACAAGTCTCGATTCAATAATAGGAATACTTGGAGGTATTCTAATACTAAAATGGGCAGCAGGACTAATAAAAGACACAACAAAGATTCTACTGGATATGAAATAATTATAAGTATTGCTCATCTTGCAAAGCAACAGCGCAAATTTGGGTAGAAAGAATACAAACTTTTCTAATAGGACCGTTTGTATTTTTTTCAATTAATCTTGGAGTAGGAGAATTTTGCTTTAATATTTGAGCTAATTCCTCATAAACATCTATAGGACTATCAACATATAAAACTAAAGGCGCAGTAGTTCCTTTAAGAAAGACTAAAACAGAAGTTCTTTTTTTCATTGGACCAGATGAAAATGGCTGTGACATAATATCTCCTAACAATCAATACAGATAAATATTAATAAATTCAAACAAAAAGGTCAACCTTTTTATAAATCAAATGATTTCTCAATTTCAGAATAATCAATTCGAATTGAATTAATCATTTTTTTTAAAGTTATAATCAGATTATGAATATCTGACTTTGAAAAATTATTAGAATCAGAATAAGAAACATCTAAAAATTTTATAATACTTGCAATTATTGACAAATCGACTCCAATATCAGCAATTTTATTATATAAATCAGTAATTAAAATTTTATTATTTTTTTTCATTACTCACCTCTCGTTTTTAATTATCCTAACATATTTTCCTATATCAAACAATGAATTATAATAAAATTTAACAAACAGAAAAAAAGCGTGCTATTATAAAGAAGTAAAAAGAGAGGAAATAAAATGATAAAAGTTGGTGTAGTAGGTGCGCTCGGGAAAATGGGCAAAGAAGTTGTAAAAGCAGTAATAAATGATGAAATAACAACATTAGTAATGGCCGTTGATATTATTGGAGAAGGAACAGATGCGGGACTTGCAGCAACAGGTAAAGCTTGCAATGTTTTAATAGAAACAGATATAGAAAAAGCAATAGAAACAAAGAAACCAGATGTAATTATTGATTTTACACAACCATCAGGAATATATGAACACGTATGTACTTATATAAAACATAATGTAAAATCAGTAATCGGAACAACAGGGTTAAAAGAAAATCAATTAAAAGAAATAGAAAAATTAACAAAAGAAAATAAAACAGGATGTTTAATCGCACCAAATTTTTCAACAGGTGCAGTATTACTTATGATGTTTGCAAAACAAGCAGCAAAATATTTTAATAACGCAGAAATAATTGAATTACATCACAATCAAAAAAAAGATGCACCATCAGGTACAGCTATAAAAACAGCTCAACTTATGGCTGAAGTAAATTCTGACTTTACATTAGGCAATTGCCCAGAAACAGAATTAATAAAAGGTTCCAGAGGCGGAAATTCCGAAGCAAATATTCACATTCATTCAGTAAGAATGCCAGGATATATTGCTTCGCAAGAAGTAATATTTGGCTCATCCGGTCAAATACTAAAATTGGCACATCATACAATGGAGCGTTCTTGTTATATGGCTGGAGTTTTACTTGCAGTTAAATATATCTATGACAATAATGAATTTATATATGGGCTTGATAATATAATGCAATAGATGGAATTTATACTTACAAATAATAAATTCTAATATGAAATTTTTCCCATAACAACATTAGTATCAGCACCAGTACAAGATGGAAGATTATTCGGTTGTTTTTGCAAGGTGAAATATCCTAAATAGGCAAAAGCAACCGCTTCTTTTAATTTATTAGGAATTCCAAAATCTTCATGTGTCTTTATTATCAAATTAGGAATAAAATTTTTCATAAACAATATTAACGTTTTATTATAAGCACCGCCACCACCAATAACGACTTCATCAATATTAGTTTTAGGCAAAACAAAATTAATATAAGAATCTGTAATGACTTTTGCTGTTAAAGCAGTAAGAGTCGCAATAATATCTTCTCTTTTTTTTGGTGCAGATTTATATATTTTCTCAGCATATTCATTATCGAACAGTTCACGGCCTGTAGTTTTCGGCGGTTTTAAAGAATAATATTTTTCTGATAATAATTCTTGAAGCCAAACTTGATCAATTTTACCTTTTAAAGCAATTTCACCATCTTTATCAAAAGGTAAATTATATAATTTTTTTATAAAATAATCTATTAACATGTTTCCAGGCCCATTATCAAAAGCAAATATATCACAATTTTTCGATAGAACAGTTACATTTGAAATTCCGCCAATATTTTGAATTAACCTGTTTTTATCTAAACCGAATAAAATCTTATCAGCAAATGGAACCAAAGGCGCCCCCTGACCACCTGCAGCCATATCTTTTGTTCTAAAATCACCAACAGTCATTATACCTGTTTTATGTGAGATTACAGAAATATCACCAATCTGTAAAGTACTTTTGGTAGAAACATCACTAATTTTTTGTTCAAAAGGAATATGATATATAGTCTGCCCATGTGAAGAAATGAAATCAACATCAAAAGAGTTAAAACCTGTTTTCTTTAATAAATTATTTACAGTCTTAGCAAACAATTCACCGATGACAAAATTCATAAAACAAACATCGTTAATATTTCCAATATTATTTGCCAAAGAAAGAATTTTCTTTTTAATTTCAACAGGATAATCAAGAGAATAACTGTCAATAATTTCAAAAGATAAATCATCAAAAATATTCAAAAGACAAGCATCAATTGAATCGACAGAAGTACCAGACATTAACGAAACTATTGTTTTATAATTTTTCATACAATTGATTATACGATTAGAATACAAATAAGAAAAGATATTAATAATTTCAATATTTGAAGTATTTATTGTATAATAAATAACTATATAGAGGAGAGTTATGGTAGCATCTGTGTATTGTATAATTTTGGCAGGTGGTTCCGGAAGCAGATTATGGCCGGTATCACGAGAAATGTTTCCCAAACAAATGTTTAAACTTGATGAAGAATACACACTTTTTCAAAAAACATTTTTAAATATAGCAAATATTATTGATGATAAAAATATTATCACAACAACAAACGTAAAATATGCTTCAGCAATAAAAGAACAACTTAAAGTATTACAAAGCAAATTCTGTAGAAAGAACGAATACAATATAATTACAGAACCAATTTTTAGAAATACTGCACCAGCTATGTCAATTGCAGTTAAATATATTAAAGATAAATTAAATTATTCATCAGAATCACCAATAATACTTACAGTCCCATCAGATCAATTAATAACAAACAGAGAACAATTTTCTATACTGATAGAAAAAGGAATAAGTCTTGCAAAGGCTGGTTATATTGTCGCTTTTGGTACAGAAACAAATGAAATTAATTCAAATTTTGGTTATATAAAAACAAGAAAAAATATACAAATTTCAGAAATAGAACCAACAGCATTAAAAGTTATAAAATTTATAGAAAAACCAACAACAAAACAACAGCAAGAAAATTTAAAGGGTAAATTTTTTGTGAATTCTGGTATATATATGTTTAATTCAGAAACATTTTTTTCAGAATTAAAGAAACATTCGCCTGAAATATATAAAAATATTCAAAATAAAAATATAGATAATACAATTCCATCTATATCATTAAATGATTATGAAAAAATCGCAGATATATCTATAGACTACGCACTAATGGAAAAGAGTAAAAAACTCGTAACAATACCCTTAAATACAGAATGGAAAGATATTGGAAGTTGGAATGCAATATACGAAATTTCAAAAAAAGATGAAAACGGGAACTACCTATCAGGAAAAGTTATAGATATTGATTCCAAAGATTCAATGGTCTTCGCAACATCAAAGATTGTAGCAACATTAGGATTAAAAGACACATTTGTAGTAGAAACAGAAGATGCCATTTTAGTTAGTGATAAATCAAGTCTTGGCGGAATCAAAAATATCTATAAAAAATTAAACGGAAAGAACTCTTCAAAAAAAGAAATTCATAAAACTGTTTATAGACCGTGGGGCTATTATACAGTTTTAGAAAATGGCAATGGATTTTTAACAAAATGTATAACTGTTAACCCTAATGCAAAACTAAGCGTACAGCTTCATCATCATAGAAGTGAGCACTGGATTATACTTGAAGGAGAAGCGACAATACTAAAAGGTAAAGAGTTTGTAAAACTTCAAGCAGGAGAAAGCATTGATATAGCTATTGAAGAAATACATTCATTGCAGAACTATGGCACAGAACAATTAAAAGTACTGGAAATTCAACAAGGTGACATTTTAGATGAGAATGACATAGAACGATTAGAAGACATATATGGCAGAGCATAGAATGAGAAAAAAAATTGCAATTTTAGGTTCAACAGGTTCAATTGGAACACAAGCTTTAGAGGTTACAGAAAAACTATCTGAGAAATTTGAAATAATAGCTCTTTCTGCAGGAAACAATATTCATTTATTGAAAGATCAAATAAAAAAATTCTCACCAAAGTATGTATCTGTAAAAAACGAAACTGACTCGGTTGAATTAAAAAAAGAATTTCCCAATATAAAAATATTATATGGAAGCGAAGGGCTAATAGAACTGGCAACTTTAAATGAAATAGATACATTATTAGTTGCAGTATCAGGTAAAATAGGATTAAAACCTACAATAGAGGCTATAAAACATAGAAAAAATATAGCACTTGCAAACAAAGAAACATTGGTTATGGCCGGTGATATAGTAATGAAATTAGCAAGAGAAAATAATGTAAAAATATTACCTGTAGATAGTGAACATTCAGCAATATTTCAATGTATAAATGGTGGTAAAGATGTAAAGAACTTAATTATAACAGCATCTGGCGGTCCATTCAGAACATCAAGCAAAGAAGAATTACAAAATGCCAATTTAGATAAAGCATTAGCACATCCAAGATGGAATATGGGCAAGAAAATAACTGTAGACTCAGCAACTTTAATGAATAAAGGTCTTGAAGTAATAGAAGCTCACCATCTTTTTAATTTTAATTATGAAGATATTAAAGTGGTCATACATCCGCAAAGCTATGTACACAGTGCAGTAGAATTTGTAGATGGAAGCATAATTGCCCAAATTGGCATACCAAGCATGCATATTCCAATACAATATGCACTTACTTTTCCGGATAGAGTTGAAGGAATAGAAACCGAAAGCTTTGACTTCATTAAAGCGGGTAAACTTGAATTTTTTGAACCAGATTATGAAAAATTCCCATCATTATCTCTTGCATTTAAAGCAGGGAAATTGGGCGGAACATATCCTGTTTGTATGAACGCAGCAAATGAAGAAGCGGTATTTGCATTTTTAGATAAAAAGATAAAATTCTTAGATATATACAAAATTACAAAATCAATTTTTGATAATTATAAATCAATTGATAATCCTACTCTTGAACAAATATTAGAAGAAGACGAAAAGGTAAGAGAGATAACAAAAAAAATAATAAAAGAATACGAGGAAAATCAATGAAAATATTATTTTTAAATGGACCAAATTTAAATTTATTAGGAACAAGAGAACCCGATAAATACGGTACTCAAACATTGGAAGATATAGAAGTATTCATAAAAGAAGAATCTAAAAAACTTAATGTAGAAGTAGAATTCTACCAAAGTAATATCGAAGGTGAGTTAGTAAATAAAATTCAAGAAGCAAAGAAAATATTTAATGGTATAGTTATGAATCCTGCAGCATATACACATACAAGTGTTGCAATAAGAGACGCTATTTTAGCAGTTTCAATTCCAACCGTTGAAATTCACATATCGAATATTCATACAAGAGAAGAATTCAGAAAAACATCATTAACAGCTCCTGCATGTATCGGTCAAATAACAGGATTTGGAGTAAACAGTTATAAACTTGGTTTAATTGCTATTTATGATTACATAAAATCACTTCAACATTAGAAATGATTTTAATTTTCTGGCTTGATTATCTTTTTCAGAGATTATATGTAACTCTTGTGAATCAAAAGAAGTAGAACCGCCGCCATCAAAAGCCATAGCTTTTTCCATTCCCATATTTTTTGCATAATCAGCAAGTTCCTGTAAAGTCATAGGTGCATCATTTGTTATAATAAAGATATAGACATTATTATCTTTTATACCAATAGCAGTACGTGCATATCTTTGTAAGGACGAAGCCGACTCACTGATAATTTTTCCATTTCTTTTTAAAATAAAAAATTCTTCTTCGAGTTTTAAATCAGGTACAAGCATTGGACCGGCCTGTATTGAATGCTTAATCTTAAAACCATCTTTAACTATATCTTTATGATGAGAAATATCATATGATATTTTTCCATTTGAATCTTCTAAAACTCTAAATTCAGAACGATTTAAAATTTTATCAATATAAGGCTTAAGTGCCGCATTACTCATAAGATTTTCGTTTTGAGTCGGGTCAAGAACGACTTGACCATCAATAGTAACATAAGAAACTGTTTTTTGATTTTTAGGATCAAAGAATCCAGCATTAACGATAAAACGAGGATGTAATCTTTTATAAGTATCAAAATTAGTTTCTAAATCAGAAACAACAACTGGCTTTAATTTCGTTCTATATTTAGAAGAATTTACTTGAATTACATAAACACCCTTAGGATCTTTAACAATTTTATAAGGACAAGCAGCATAAGAGATAACAGGTTGAAATAATAAATAAATAATCATCAACAATATACATAAAATTCTATTACAATTCATTATAAATCCTTTATTCTTTTTAAAATAACAATTAAAATTACTGAACAAACAGGGGCTATCATTGAAGTAACCCAAGGAGATAAAACAGCCTTTTCTGCAAGCAAATCAAAGAAAGGAATGGTTATATAATATGCAAAAATAACACCAACTGCAATTAGCATTCCAATAAACTTTTGTTCTCTTGGTTTAGAAAATCCTAACAAACAACCAAGAATACCAAATAAAATACACATAAAGGAATGAACAAATCGTTGAATATATTTATTTAACATAAACCTATATTCATCATCCATTCTTTCTTGTTTTAAAAGTTTAATATATTCGGCTATCTGATGATTTGTAAGTTCTCTATCTCTATATATAGAATATTTCATCAATTTATATGCATTTTCAGCACTTTTATCAGACAATACTTTTAAATTTTTAACTGTACCAATTTCTTTAAAAATACCTTCTTCAGAAATTTTATATTTTTTTGCAACGTTCAAAATCCAATCATTATGATTATACTTTACAAAGTCAGAAACTAAAATACTTGAAAGTAAACTTGAACCTTTTTGGTTTTTTTGGTAGAAATTCAAGACAATTACATCTCTAATATTATTATTATCAAAATTAGAAATAATTAATATTTTATTCATTGAATCATCTTGGTTTTTAACTGGAAAAACAAACTGGGAAACTCTATTTTCACCTTTAATATCTCTCAATTTACAAGCAGAATATGGTAAATACTTAGCAGCAATAATAAAAGTAAAACACATAGCCAAAATACTTATAACAATAACGGAAGCAATAATTCTAAAGAAAGGAAAACCTGAACCACGCATCACAGTAATTTCTGAATCTTTACTTAATTTATCGAAAGTTAACAAAGTTCCTAAAAGCATACCAACAGGCAAAGCAATATTAAGAACTTTAGGCAATTCATATATTAAGATAGAAACAGCAGTTTCAATTGTATAAACACCACTAATAGCCTTTTGAACAGTTTTTAAAAAAATTTCAGGCATTATCCAAACAATCATAAAAATGAAAATACAGCCAAAACAAGTAAAAAATACTTGAGAAAAAATATACTTATCTAATAACTTTATTTTCATTAAAGAGAAAAATCCTTTCCAAGATAAAACTGCTTAGCAACAGAATCGTTTGCAATTTCATCACGAGTACCTTGAATTTTTATTTTACCGTCAAAAATAACATAAGCTCTATCAGTAATAGATAATGTAGCTTTTGGATTATGGTCTGTAATTAAAACACCAAGCCCTCTATTCGAAAGAATTTTAATATTATCCTTGATTTCACCAATAGCAATAGGGTCAATACCTGCAAAAGGTTCATCTAAAAGAATAAATTCAGGACTTGCAGCTAAAGCTCTAGCTATTTCTACACGTCGCCTTTCGCCCCCAGATAAAGCTACAGCAGAAGTATCACGAAGTTTTTTTATCCGAAATTCATCAAGCAATTCCTCAAGCTTGTCTTTTTTTTGTTTAGAATCTAATTTATCATTAAGTTCAAGAACAAGTTTAATATTGTCTTCAACAGATAATTTTCTAAAAATAGAAGATTCTTGAGGTAAATATCCAATACCATGTTTAGCACGCTTGTCCATAGTTAAATTTGTTAAGTCTATATCATCTATAAAAATTTTACCAGAATTAGGTCTGACTAATCCAACTACCATATAAAATGTAGTGGTTTTACCTGCACCATTAGGACCAAGAAGCCCAACAACCTCACCTTTATTTACTTCAATCGAAATATCATTAACAACAGTTCTATCATTGTATGTTTTTACAAGATTTACGGCTCTAATTTTCATAAGTTCATCCCTATCTACACACAACAATTTTAAATAAAAAAAGAGATAATGTCAAAAAATAAGCACAAAAAAGCTCCCTAAAAAGGGAGCTTTCTAAAATTAAACATTAACCTTTTTTGCTTGATTTTCATTAACTGGCTTCCAATTAGCAGCCATAATTTTTTTAAATGATTTCAAAGCAGTATCTTCAAGTTCACCAAGCTCATCAGCTTTTACAATAAGTTCCCTTAAAGGAAGCAAAGCTCTTTGATCACGAAGAACACCCAATGCAGCAGCAGCACCTGCTCTTACTAAATCATTTTCTTTTTCATTTTTCATAACTTCAATTAATGAAGGAACTGCCTTTGTATCATTCAACTTACCCAAAGAAGTAACTGCATAAATTCTAACGTTAACCCATTCGTCTTTAAGCATTTTGATAATATAATCAACTGCCTTAGAATTACCAATTTCACCTAATGCACGAGTTGCATCACATCTAACATTAACTTTTTCACTATTCAGAGACTCAATCAAAGAGTCAGTAGCAACATCACCAATTTCAATTAACGCATCTGTCGCAGTAATACAAACTTGAGGATTTTCATCATTTAAAGCCTCAACTAAAGGTTCAACAACTTCACGTCCACCTAAACGGCCCAAAGCACGAGCAGCACGAACACGAACATCAACATTTCGGTCTTCACGCAAAGATTCAATTAAAGGAATAGTAGCAGAAACTTCACCAAGTTCACCTAATGCTCTAGCAGCATACAAACGCACAGAACCATTTCTATCATTTTTTAGAACTTCAATCAAAGGTTCAACAGCATTTGCATCACCCATTTCACCAAGTACTCTTGCAGCGTTATATCTAACTTTTTCCGAATTACTTGTTCTTAAATCATTTAATAATTCATCAAAAGATTTCTTAGCTTGTTTCTTTCTAGAGTTCACACTTATTGTCATTCTTCCTCCGACAAAAAATTTACTTACTTACCATCACTTATATATAAAAAAATTTAATTTAAATTAATTGCCTTTTTAATATAATATTTTACAAAATAATAAATTTATAACAAACAAATAAAATGTACATTTAACACTTTATCGTGCTTGGTTCTATTATTATAGCATGTTTTTTTTGAAATTTACACATTTTTTTTAAAATTCAAACTCTAATTTTATGATTGTTTTTTTTCATTATAGTTTCTTTCAATGTTTTAAGCATTTTAATTGTAACAAAATTTAATATTTTTTTTGTTTTTTTAAGTTATGCTTATTATATATTGGGTGAAAATTAGGCTTTTTCATGCATTCTTTTTTAGAAAAACTGAATATTTGGTTAGTTGCCGTCAGAGCATATTCTCTACCTGTATCCATAATGTCGTGGATTGTTCCTTTTATTTTTGGTTGTTTTCAAAATGGAAATATCAAAAATGGATTTTTATCTCTTATTGGAATAGTAACATTACATATGGCAACAAATCTTTTTGATGATGCAATCGACTATACAAGAGAAAAACAAAAGATAGAAAAAGGTCTCAAAAAAGAGTTTAATTTTCAGAAAGGTAAATGTGCTTGTATTTTTGAAGGTAAGTTAAAACTAAAGCAATACTACATTGTATCTTTGATTTTATTTCTAATTTCAGCAATTATTGCCATATATTATATATTTTTATATGGAACAAATCTTTTATACATAATCATTCCATCAGCAATTTTATGTGCATTATACCCATTATTAGGATGTTTAGGACTCGGAGAAATTATTGTTGCAATTGTTTTCTCACCTTTACTTTATCTTGGGGTATTTTATTCAATGACAGGATTATTTTCTATTGAAATTCTTTTAATTTCAATATCTACAGGTCTTTTATCAGTTGCGGTTTTACATAATCATATGCTATTAGATTTCAAATATGATGAAGACAATAGAAAAATAACACTATGTAGATTATGTAGAACCGAAAAAAATGCATTTATTCTCTTAGTTATAATAATTTCATTTGCATACATAAACATAATTACTGCTGTATGTTTAAAACTCTTAAGTTTATATTTTATTATAATATTATTAAGCCTTCCTACAGCAATAACATTATATAAAATAATGAAAATACATATAAAAAATCCAAACGAAAAAATAAAACCAACAGTATTTATGGGTAACACGAGAGAAATACAAAAAGTTCCTTTAGAACAACGTGATTTTTTGATGAAATTTTTAATTGTAAGGAACTTGCTTTCTATTTTTACATTGTTAATATGTATAGCAGTGGTATTAAGTAAGATTTGATAACATGTATATAATTGAAAAAATTATAAAAGCATATTTAAAATTAAAAAATAAAGAAAAGATATTTTCATATAAAACAAATATTCAAACTGAAGAACTTGAAGATGTGTTAACTTGCAAGCATAATTTTATGCCAATTGATTCAACAGGAGAAATATTAGCCTGTTCAAAATGCGGATATGTAGTTACAAAAAAAAGACTTAATAAAAACAAAAACTTTTTTAAGAATCAATAAGGACTTCTTTTGAACAAGGCAATATATTTATTTTCACCATAATACAATGTTAAAATTATATATTTAACTTCAACATCCACATTAACAACAGAGCTTGGAGGTGTTGCTCTCATTGAGTCTTTTGCTGTATTATAGAACTTTTCCTTAACTGCAGAAGTAAATTTTTGCCATTTTGTTTTCTTAATTTTAGGGGTATTAGCCTCATAAAAATTTAAAGGAGTCTTATCCTTTTTGGCAACAGGAATAATAAACTGAACTTTACCATTTTGTTTAAATAAAATATAATCATTACCTTTTAATGTTCTTGGAACAATAGAATAATATCCTGGTTCAATTGTATAATCTTTGAAATATAAGAAAGCAGAAGTTCTAAATAAAGGATATGGAGACCAAGCATACTTAATAGAATCTTCATTTTCAAAAGGATCGATATCATTATATAATTTAGATTCGAAAGGCAATGCAGCATTATATAGAGCATCATAGTCTAAATCTGAAGCAAAAGCATTAAAGGATAAAAACACAAATAAATATAGAAATAACAAAACTTTCTTCATAAATAATATAATAATACATTTATATCTTTTATCAAGATAAAAACTTTATGTTAGAATTATTTTGAGATTGACGAGGAGAAATTATGAAAACCGCAAACCAAAACATTAAACCGATTACTACAAAAATAAACAAAAACGGAAATATAGAAATAGGTGGATGTGATTTAGTTGAATTAGCAAATAAATACAATACACCACTTTATGTGTATGATGAAGCAACAATACGCTCAATGACACAAAGCTATAAAAAAGCATTTGAATCATATAAAAATATAAAAATGATGTTTGCGGCAAAAGCCTTTATGACAAAAGCAATATGTAAAATAATGCAGCAAGAGGGGTTTGGGCTCGATTTATGTTCAGGCGGAGAAATATATACAGCCAAAAGTTCCGGTTTTGATATGTCAAAAACTTTATTTAACGGAAACAATAAATCATACGATGAATTAAATTATGCAATATCTTGCGGAATAGAAACAATATCAGTTGATAACTTCTTTGAACTCGCATTATTAAATAATATAGCAAAATCAAATAACAAAAATATTAACATTTTATTAAGAATTACCCCGGGAATAGAATGTCACACACATGAATATATACAAACAGGACATTTAGATTCCAAATTTGGCTTTGATTTAACCCAACTTGATAAAGCTATTGAATTAATAAGAGATGAATACTTAAATATAAACTTAATCGGGCTACACGCCCATATAGGTTCACAAATATTTGAGAAACAAGTATATTTCGATGAAATTGGTGTAATATTTAAAGAAATAAAAAGGATAGAAGACAAATATAACATATATTTACATACCGTAAATCTTGGCGGAGGATTAGGGATTAAATACACAGAGCAAGATGCACCTATTTCAGTATATGAAATAGCAGAAACAATAATATCATCAATCAAAGAACATTCAAAAAAATACAAAATAGAAGAACCAACAATATATATTGAACCAGGTAGAAGTATCGTGGGCACAGCTGGTGTTACACTATATACAGCAGGAAGTTCAAAACAAGTACCAAACGGAAGAAAATATCAAGCAGTAGACGGTGGGATGTCCGATAATGCAAGACCGAGTCTATACCAAGCAAAATATTCGGTAGAAGTTGCAAATAATCCAAGCAGTGAAGAAAAAGAAACAATAACAATTGCCGGTAAGCATTGTGAATCGGGAGACATACTGGCAAAAGATATAATACTTCCGAAAATAGAGGAAGGTGATACAATTTGTTTCTATACAACTGGTGCTTACGGATATTCAATGGCAAGTAATTACAATAGAGTATTAAAACCAGCCGCAGTACTTGTAAATAATGGAAAATCTGATATCATAATAAATAGACAAACTTATGAGCAATTATGTGAGTCAGATATCATACCTGAAAGACTAAAATAGGTAATAATGCTTGAAAATATTCTCAAAATTTATGGTGATTTTTTAAATAGTGGCGAAATTATAGCTAAAGCTACAACATTCACATTCAAAGATTTTTTACAAATACTTATTGTCGTCCTTATAATTTCATACATTTACATGAAATTTATAAAAAATACTCAAGCAGAAAAATTGGTAAGAGGCATTTTATTTTTCATAATTGCTGCTTGGATATTTAGTGCAATATTAATAGCATTAGAATTTCAAATTTTAGGTCAGATTGCCCAATACTTATTAACAGGTATTCTGCTTTCGTTAGTAATAGTATTCCAACCTGAGCTAAGAAAATTACTTGTTCATCTGGGGCAAACAAAATTTGTAGCAAAAAATTTATTTTCATTTAAAAAAGACAATAATGAACAAAGAACAAATGTAATAAAAGAAATAACAGAAGCTGTGAAATATTGCAGCAGAGTCAAAAGAGGTGCACTAATTGTTTTACAAAAAGAGCTTGATAAATCATTTTATAATGAAGTAGGAACAACAATTAATGCTGATATTTCAACAGAACTAATTCTTACTATTTTTTTCCCGAATACGCCATTACACGATGGAGCAATGGTAATACATAAAGATAAAATTCTTGCAGCGGGAGTATTACTTCCATTAACAGAAGATCCAAAGCTCAGTTGGAGATACGGCACAAGACATAGAGCTGCAATTGGTGCAAGTGAAATATCGGATTCAGCCTGCATAGTTGTTTCTGAAGAAACAGGTGATATTTCAATTGCTATTGATGGTATATTGAGAAAATATGAAGATATAACAAAATTTAAGGAAGATTTAGAAAGAATAATAGGAAACGAAAATTCAGATAGAATTGAAAATGCATTTATGCAAAATCTATGGAAGTTAAGAAAGAAATAAGATGGAAACTATAGAACAAATATGTGCAGAAAAACTTTTTGGAGTTCTAAGAGCACAAGAACCCCAAAAAACAGAAGCAATTATTGATGCATTATCAGAGGGCGGAATAAACATAATAGAAATTGTAATAGAAACTCCCGAAATGGTTAAAGTTTTGGATAAAATTGCAAAAAAAGAAAACCGCCCTATGATTATGGCTGGTGGAATAATAACTCAAAGACAAGCACAAATTGCAATTGATGAAGGAGCCGATGTTATAGTATCACCTGTTTTCCAAATGAACTTAGTAAGATTATGTAAAAGTCAACAAATACCTTTAATTATGACGGCAACAACACCAAATGAAGCATATTCTGCGTGGAAAGCACGTACACAATTAATAAAAATATCACCTTCAAATCCTATGGGTGGTGCTGAATATATAGAAGATATATTAAGACCAATGAAATTCCTAAATGTAATTGCAGCAGGCAGTATAAAGATTGAAGATATAACTTCATATTTATACGCAGGTGCAAAAGCAGTAGGAATAGGGAGAGCTCTATATAAGGATGCTAACTTGAATGAGATAACCAAAAGAGCAAGAATAGCAAGAGAAAAAGTTACACAATACAAAGAAAACATCAGGGGATATAATGACTAAACTAATATTTGAAAAAACAAAAAGTGGTACATCTGGAATAAATTTAACAGATGAAGAAATAAATTTTAACTTCATAAATTCAAAATATATAAATAAAAGTAAAGAAACAATATTACCCGAAATTTCAGAATTGGAAGTAATGCGACATTACAAAGAACTTTCCGACAAAAATTTTTGTATTGAAAAAGGCTTTTATCCTTTAGGATCTTGCACAATGAAATATAACCCCAAAGTAAATGAAGTATTATCAGCACTTGAAGGATTTTGTGAACTACACCCATTACAAGAAGATGAAGACAGCCAAGGCTCTTTAAATTTAATGTACAATCTACAAGAAACATTAAAAGTAATTACAGGTATGGATGCAATAACATTACAACCTGCAGCTGGTGCTCATGGTGAACTTTGTGGAATGATGATAGTAAAAAAATATTTTGAGACAAAGGGAGAAAAAAGAAAAAATGTTATCATACCTGATTCAGCACACGGAACAAACCCTGCGAGTGCTGCAATGTGCGGATTCAATATTATTGAAATAAAATCTAACAAAAAAGGTTTAGTTGATATTGAAGCATTAAAATCAGTACTTGATGAAAATACTGCAGCAATAATGTTAACAAATCCAAATACACTCGGTCTATTTGAAGAAGATATACTTGAAATTTCAAAACTGGTTCACAATGCAGGTGCACTGTTATATTATGATGGTGCAAATATGAATGCAATATTGGGACATACAAACCCTAAACTTATGGGATTTGATATTGTACATATGAATCTACATAAAACATTTTCAACTCCACACGGAGGAGGTGGTCCAGGAGCTGGTCCTGTGGGAGTCGTTGAATATTTAAAAGAATATCTTCCATCTCCAACCATTGAATACGATGGAGAAAAATATATTAAAAACTTTAATATTAAACACTCTATAGGAAAAATGAAAGCATTTTACGGTAATTTTTCTGTTCTTATAAGAGCATACGCATATATTTTAATGACAGGAAAAGAGTTAAAAGATGTAAGTTCAAATGCAGTATTAAATGCAAACTACATAATGAATAAATTAAAAAAATATTATTATCTGCCATATGATAGAAAATGTATGCACGAATTCGTACTATCAGGAGAATGGCAAAAAGAACAAGGTGTAAATACTCTAGGCATAGCAAAAAGATTAATGGATTCTAATTTCCATCCACCAACAATATATTTTCCACTAATTGTACACGAAGCAATAATGATAGAGCCAACTGAATCTGAAACAAAAGAACGTTTAGATGAATTTATAGATACAATGATAAAAATTGCAGATGAAATAAAAGAAAATCCGCAAGAAGTATTAAAACATCCACTTAATACACCAGTAAAAAGAGTGGATGAAACATTAGCTGCAAGAAAGCCAGATTTAGCATATAAAATATAGAAAATAAGGATGACTAAACATATTATTAAGTTTTGTTAAGAATTAATATATACCGCTTTATTCCTTTGTTATTTGGGTTTTCAGGCTTTTTCT
>CALUUL010000002.1 GCA_944323945.1 Candidatus Gastranaerophilales bacterium | reverse complement strand
GGTACAGGAAGCGGTTGTATTCCTTTGACGTTAATTCTTCAAAATAAAGATATAACTGCACATGCCGTTGATATTTCTTCTGAAGCTATAGAAACAGCTAAAAAGAATGCTCTTTTTCATAATGTTTTAAATAATATTCTATTCTATAAATCTGATTTATATTCTAATGTTCATGAAAAATATGACATTATTGTTTCTAACCCTCCATATATTCCTTTGAAAGAAAAGGAAAAGCTTCAAGTAGAAGTAAAAAACTATGATCCAAGTTTAGCTTTATTTGCTGGAGATGATTTTGGAATTGAGTTTTATGATAAAATTGTTACAAAAGCAAAGGACTATTTATTACCTGGCGGATATGTGGCTTTTGAACTTGGAATTAACCAATTCTCTTTGGTTGCAGACATTTTATCTAAACAAGATTTCTCATCGATTGAAGTATATAAAGATTATAATTCCATAGAAAGGGTGATAATTGCTAAAAAATGATATTGGTTATCACTTTTCTTTTTTTTATAATATAGTATAATAAATTTATAAATAAAAATGAAAGACAAAAAAGAAAGAAGAGGTAAATTATGTCAAAATTTGTATGTAGCGTATGCGGATATACCGTAGAAGCAGATAAAGCACCTGAAAAATGTCCATTATGCGGAGCTGGTGCAGAAAAATTTAATAAAGTTGATGAATCACAAGGTTTAACTTGGGTTACAGAGCATGTAATCGGAGTTGCAAAAGGTGTAGATGAACAAGTATTGCAAGGTTTAAAAGAGCACTTTGCAGGTGAATGTACTGAAGTCGGTATGTACCTTGCAATGAGCAGACAAGCTGAAAGAGAAGGATATCCTGAAGTTGCTGAAGCATTTAAAAGATATGCCTTTGAAGAAGCTGAACATGCTGCTAAATTTGCTGAATTATTAGGTGAAGTTGTTACTTCTTCAACTAAGAAAAATCTTGAAATGAGAGCTGAAGCTGAATCTGGGGCTTGTTCTTCAAAGATGGAAATTGCTAAAAGAGCTAAAGAACTTGGTTATGATGCAATTCATGATACAGTTCATGAAATGGCTAAAGATGAAGCTCGTCATGGTCAAGGTTTCCAAGGTTTATTAAAAAGATTATTTTAATTTTTAGTATTATACGAATATAAATAAGGCAGAGATTTTCTCTGCCTTATTTATATTTCTTAATTTTTTTAAGAAAATATTCAAAATTTTTTTTAAGTTGTTTTATATAATTGTAACTTTGTGTGAGGTAATTATAATGTTGATTAGTAATATACCGCAGATAAATTCAAAATCTTTCGGTTCGGAACTTATTTATAAAGGAAGATATATTCCTGATAAACAAGATCAAACACTTGATATTGTTCGAGCTCATTTTGAAGAACAAATGGGACCACAGTTCTTTTATTATGATCAATTAATTAAAGAAAAATTATCTTTAAGAGCATCTGAAAGGATGACAAAACCTCTTTATCATAAACCTGAAAAGCCAGTTATAAAAACAAAAGTAAATTTGAATAAATTGGAAAAATTGAATCTTCCATCTTTTAGGGAAAGACGTCCGAATGAGTTGTATTCCGGCGGACATATAGCTTATCAAAATGATAAATTAAAAGGATTAAAAGATGCTGGAATTAAAAGTGTTCTATGCTTTGTAAATTATCCTGACTACAAAGAAAATGCTGAAGCTTTGGGATTGAATTTTGTTGAGTTAAACGAAATAAATGGTGGTGCATTGAATGTATTTGATATAAGTGGGGATTTACTTAAAGAATTAATAAATCATCCTTATTTATATGCTGAAGAACATTATGGTGAAAAAATAACTGCATTAAAAGAATTTGTAAAAATACTGAATGGTGAAAATGATGACCTGCCATTACCATTGTATTTCGGTTGCCAAAATGGAACAGATAGAACTTTTATGTGGTATCAATTATATGATATTCTAAAAAATGAACCAATGGATAAAACATTGTCACCAAGTGTAATTGAACAGCTTGCTAAGTTTAGGAATGAAGTTGAAGATTATTTCCGTTGGTAATAAAAAAAGAGCCTTTCGGCTCTTATAATGGTACTCCCAAGGGGATTTGAACCCCTGTCGCATCCGTGAAAGGGATGTGTCCTAGGCCTCTAGACGATGGGAGCCTACCAACATTTATTAGTTTATCTAAAGCATAAAATAGAGTCAAGCTTTTCTTCAAAATATTTTTATAATTTTTTGCATTCTGAAAATATAAAATAAGGAAGGTCTGTTTTTGAATTAATCTTTTCTTCATATATAAGATAGTCTGCACCGTATCTCTCTGCTTTTTTTATTTCTTCTTCATTAGATACAAATTTGCCAATAATTGTTTCTTTATTTGTTAATTCTCTTGTTGAGGTAATATCTATAGAAAATTTATTTAAAAAAATGCCATCTGTGTGTATAATTTGTGCAATATCAATTCGATCATTGATAATAAATAAAGTGTTAAATATTGAGCTTAACTCTCTAACTTTTTTTCCTATTCTTATTATTTTCTCAGGTGTTGAATTTATTTCTCTTAGTTCAATTATATCTATTCCTTCATTAAGTCTGTTTGCTATTGCATCGAGAAAATCATTTTCAGTTTTGTAAGAATCTGAATTTGCAATTAAATATTTCTTTTTATTTTTTAATCTAAGTTGGTTTATTTTCATATTCAATCCATATATAGCTAATTGTTTAGACCGATTAGGTCATAGTCTGTAACCTTAATTTATCCTATTTTTAGATTATATAAAAAAGACTTTGGGTTTGATAGGGGTATATTAATTGAAAGGATTAACTAAAAAAAAGTATAAAGAAATGAATTTGTACGATTTGATTTGTACAGCTCAGGAAGATAATTATGATGCACTTGAAGAACTTATAAAAAGAGAACAAAAAAATATTTATGCTTCTTTTTGTTATTTAGGTGCTACAAGAGAAAATATATCTGACTTGACTCAAGAAGCTTTATACCGGATGACCAAAAATATAAAGACGTTAAAAAACCCTAAATTATTTAAATCTTGGTTAGGCCAAATTATTACCAATCTTTTTTATGATGAATTGCGTAAAAAACAAAGAGTTCCTGATTATGTTTCTATTGATACTTTTTGGCAAAATGATGATGTAAATGATAATTGTGCTTTACATATATGCGATAAAAATCTAAAACCTGATGAAACAACATTAGGAAATGAACTTACTGACATTATAAGAGAGATGATTTGTAAGCTTCCTGAACATTTTAGAATTGTAATTATTCTTAGAGAATTACAAGGTCTTAGCTATGAAGAAATAGCAAGAATTACTAAAACTAATGTTGGCACGGTTAAATCAAGAATATCTCGTGCCAGAAATAAATTACAAGAATGTTTGAAACCGTATATAACATAAAAGGAGATTTAATTTGGATAATCCAATATGTAAGAAAGTAGTTTCTATGTTGTCTTTGTATATTGAAAATAAACTTGACGAAGATGATAAAGCTTTTGTTGAACATCATTTTTCTAAATGTAGTGAATGTTATAGAAAATATTTGGAAATGCATGAAATTATAACTAATCTTCATTTTGAATATGAAAAATTATTATCTGAGTTTGAACGTATTGAAACCAATAAAATGTTCAATATAAGAGAATATGAACAATTTTATAAGAATATTTCTCCTTATATTGATGATGAATTATGTTATGACGATAGTATTAAATTTAGAAAATATTTATTGAAGTCAAAACCAGCAAGAGTTGAGCTTGCAAGTGCTTATGGTCTTAAAAATAATATAAAACATTCTGTTGCAAGGTTTAAGGATAATATTAACATTAACTTTTCAAAGAAAGTAATGAAGCGGATGTTAGATGATAATAAAGATTCTTTTGAAAATGTTTATAAACGTGCTGCAGTTGTTCTTGGTTTTATGATTTCAACTTTAATATTAGTTTCTTTGTACATGGGATTTAACTACTTAAATAAGTCTTTTGCTCAAGATATGAAGCAAGATATTGTTCAGACTGTTAACTTCCCTATGGATGATGATTATGTTGAATTTTATTTCGATGAAAATAAAGAAGCTCTTTTAACTGCAAAGTAGTTTATTATATAATATAGTTAAATTTTGGAAGGAGCTTAAATTATGAAATTTCTACATTCAATGATTAGGGTTAAAAATATAGATGATTCTTTAAGATTTTATAATGATTTTCTTGGGCTAAATTTACTTGAAAAAAAATCATTAGATGATTGTGATTTATATTTTTTAGGAGAAGATGAGAATTCTTGTCAAATTGAACTTACGTATAATTATAATACACCAATAGATGGTTATAAGAATGGTAATGCATTTGGTCATTTTGCATTTGCTGTTGATAATATGAGTCTGATTACTAAAAAGGTAAAGGAATTCGGTTATGAATTTTTATGGGAACCTTTTGAGCTTAATTTAAAAAATGAAAAAGGTGAAACTTCTAAAAAATTGATAGCTTTTATTAAAGATCCTGACGGAAATGAAATAGAATTAATCCAGGAATAATTTGTATGCAAAGACTTCCTTTATATTTGAAACGTGGAATTATTGATACAGAAAAAACAAAAAAAGTAAGGCATATACTTAAGACTCATTGTTTGAATACTGTTTGTGAGGCCGCAAGGTGTCCGAATAAAAGTGAATGTTATTCTAAAAATACAGCTACTTTTCTTATAATGGGAAATTCTTGTACAAGAAATTGTAGATTCTGTAATATTACTTGTGCTTGTCCTCAACCTTTAAATGATAATGAACCTGGTATGATTGCTGATGCAGTTAAAGAACTTGGACTTAATTATGTTGTTGTTACATCTGTTACTCGTGATGATTTACCTGATGGTGGTTCAATGCATTTTGCAAATGTTATTCGAAAAATTAGAAATATTGACAAAAATATAAAAATTGAAGTTCTTACTCCTGATTTTAAAGGTATCGAAGCTAGTATTGATAATGTTATTAATGCTAAACCTGATGTTTTTAATCATAATATAGAAACTGTTCAATCTTTGTATAAAAAAGCAAGACCGCAAGCTGATTATTTTCGTTCATTATGCTTTTTAGAATATATAAAGAAAAATTCTAATATTCTTACTAAAACTGGTTTAATGGTTGGACTTGGAGAAACAAAAGAAGAACTAATCAAAACATTTGAGGATTTAGCTAAAATTCAATGTGATATAGTAACAATAGGACAATATATAGCGCCTACAAAAAAACATTTAGAAGTCTCTCGTTATTATGAACCATTTGAATATGAAGAACTTTCCTCTATTGCAAAGAAAATCGGAATTAAACATACTTTCTTTTCTCCGCTTACGAGAAGTTCTTATAAAGCTTATGAAGTTTTTGATAAGAACTAAATTTGTTTTTCTCTTCTATAGTTTTGAATATATTGGATAATTCTTTCTTTAAACATTAAGAAGAATACACCAACACCAACAAGCATAACTGAGTTCAAAAATACAAATAAAACAATTCTGTTTCCGCTTATTAATTGTGGCAAATTAAAATATAATACACCAATAAGCATCATAAATGAGAGTAATAAAAATATTACTGAAAAACACGTAGCAAATTTTTGCATACAATACCGCCTTTTCTTCTTTTTAAAAATTAAAATGTGACACTAAAAATGAAGCCACTCACTTCAGGTGTCAGATGAATAAGAAGATAAACAGTTTAATAATATTTTTCTCATGCCTATATTATATCATTTTTTATTTAAAAAAAAAAGCCCTATGTAAAAGAGCTTTTTATTTTTCATCTAATGCAAGACTTTCTATACTTAAAATGTCTTTTGTTGTATTAGGTCTAAATCTTAAAAATTCTTTAGAATATATTTCTTGTGCTTGATATGCAGGTGCTTCTAATGGATTTTCCTTGTATATTTTAAAGACTTTTTTCATATCTTTGTAAGATGGTCCTAGTATTCCTATTTTAAGTGCTTTGATTTTATCAACATCACTTGTAACTTTACCTATTAGTCCATCCATATAATTTTTTACATTTAGTGCATCTTGGCTTCCGGCTGTAATAGAACCTTTTTCACGTATAATATTTTCATAAAATTTTGAATTAAATACGCTTTTGTCACCATGTACCATATTCCTTGCATATTCAAAATTCTGCTTTGGCAGACCACCTATGTCTATTGCTTTTTTATAATATTCTGTCAATAATTCTTTTAATCCATTTATGCCTATACCTTCTGTTCTTGCAATATCTGAAAACTGTTGAAAATGTGTTAATTCATGTCTTAATATTTCTTCAGGCTTTGTCTTTGTTATTATTCTTGCTATAGGATTCAAAGTTTTAGGATTAATCTTCATTACACCTGTTGTTGGTTCGTATTCTCCAGCTATAACTCCTTTTTGTAAATCAAATTGCATTGTATCGTCAAATACTAATTGGGGTTTTATTTTTAGACCCATTTCATTTGCCATTGTTTCATAGTTGATTTTTATATCACCTTTTAGTAGTTCTGTATATTTTGCATTTAACCCTTTTGCATTTTTTATATTTGAAAGTAGTTCTTTATTGAGACCTATTGTTGGCGCAAATTTAATATTTCTTTGTAATGTTTTAAATGCTTTTGGAACAAATGGTAAAGAAAGTGCTAAATCAAGACCATCTCCACCTATTTTTTGTAGATCATTCCTTAATTCGTTATATTCTCCATTCTTATTATGTTTTATAGCTTTTGTTGAATGATAAATTGTTTTACCTACTGCTATTGCTCCGCAACCTATGGCTATAGCGGCAGCTCCTGCAGCACTACTTATTCCTATTATTGGTAATGCTGCTATACCTAATGCTGTTCCTGCCATTATTGCAATTGTTTTTACCGGGTGTTTTATTATAGCTTTACCTAAATCTTTTGCTTTATTGATAAAGCCTTTCCCTATAAGCGATAAACCTTCTTTTAAAGAGACTTTAGTGTTATTGTCCGTTCCTTCGGTTTTTATTCTATCTGTTTTTATTTCTAGACTGTCATTTTGCATGTCTTGTTTTATAATTTTTGGGGGTTCAATATTATGTATTTTAATGTCTGGGGTTATATTACCTATTTTTTGTATTTGCATACTTTTTCCTTTACTATAAAAACTATATATATAAAGTTTTTATAATATTGAAAATTGCCCCAAAAAAATAAAAGCTCCCATTATTGGGAGCTCTTATTCAATTATATCTATAATTATACTTCTTCACATTCAAAAACAATTTTCTCATCTTTTAATTTAAGAACAATTTTGTTCCCGGATGTGTATTTGCCTGATAGGATTTCTTCTGCTAAACCATCTTCAATTCGTTTTTGGATTAAACGTCTTAGTGGTCTTGCACCGTATGCTTCAGAATATCCTGCTTCGCCTAGGTAATCTTTTACTTCATCTGTTACTTCAATTGTTAGATTTTGTGATTCTAAACGTTTAAATAAGTCATTTAACATTAGGTCTACAATTTGTCTTATTTCCGGTTTAGATAGATGTGCAAATACAATAATATCATCAATTCTGTTTAAGAATTCAGGACGGAAGGATTTCTTCATTTCTTCCATTACTGTATCTTTTAGTTTTTCATATTTATCTTTTTCTTCATCATCTGCAACAGAGAAGCCAAGCTTACTTGTTGTGGTAATCATGCTTGCACCAACGTTACTTGTCATAATGATAATGGTATTTTTGAAGTTAATATGTCTTCCTTTTGAATCAGTTAATCTACCATCATCTAGGATTTGTAACATAATATTGAATACATCCGGATGTGCTTTTTCTATTTCATCGAAAAGAATGACACAGTATGGCTTCTTTCTAACTAATTCTGTTAAATGACCACCATCATCATAACCAACATATCCTGGGGGTGAACCAATTAATTTTGCTGTTGAATGTTTTTCCATAAATTCTGACATATCAACACGAATCATATTGTCTTCACTTCCAAAAACAGCTTCTGCTAAAGCTTTTGCAAGCTCTGTTTTACCAACACCGGTTGGACCTGAGAAAATAAAACTACCTATTGGTCTATTAGGTGCTTTTAAACCAACTCTTGCACGTCTTATTGCTTTGGATAATGCCACAACAGCTTGATCTTGACCAATTACTCTGTTATGAAGAGTTTCTTCTAATTTTAGAAGTCTTTCACTCTCACCCTCTGTTATTTTTGTTGTAGGTATTCCGGTCATCATACTAACAACCTGTGCAACTTGTTCTGCTGTTACTGTGGGCTTATTTTCTTCATTGCTTTCTCGCCATTTTAATGATAATTCACGTATTTTTTCTTTTAAATCTGCTTCTTCATCGCGAAGATTTGATGCTGTCTCAAATTCTTGATTTCTTATAGCATCTTCTTTTTGTTTTATTATTGCTTTTAGTTGTTTTTCTAATTCTTTTCCTTCAGGAGGAAGTGCACTAGTTTGGATCCTTAGTTTAGATGCAGCTTCATCTATAATATCAATTGCTTTATCAGGTAAAAATCTGTCTGTAATATATTTATATGAAAGTTCTGTTGCTGCCACAATTGCTTCATCTGAAATCCTTAGTTTGTGGTGTTCCTCATATTTGGGCTTTAGACCTTTTATTATTTCAATAGTATCCTCTACAGAAGGTTCTTCTATTATTATTGGTTGAAAACGTCTTTCAAGTGCAGGATCTTTTTCTACATATTTTCTGTATTCATCCAATGTAGTAGCGCCTATAACCTGAATTTCTCCTCTTGATAATGCTGGCTTTAGTATGTTTGCAGCATCAATCGCACCTTCTGCAGCACCTGCTCCAATTAAAGTATGCATTTCATCAATTATCAAAATAATGTTTCCGGCTTGACGAATTTCGTCCATTATCTTTTTAAGACGTTCTTCAAATTCACCTCTGTATTTTGTACCTGCGACAAGTAATCCCATATCTAGTTGAATGACTTTTTTACCTTCAAGAATATCCGGAACTTCAGAATTTACTATTCTTGCTGCTAACCCTTCAACTACTGCAGTTTTACCAACGCCAGGTTCTCCTAATAGAACAGGATTGTTCTTTGTTCTTCTTGCCAATATTTGAATTACACGTTCAATTTCTTTTTCCCTTCCAACGACTGGATCAAGACGTTGTTCCTGTGCTGCAAGCGTTAAATCTGTACCAAATTCATCTAAACTTGGAGTTTTTGTTTTGCCTGACGAAGAACCTGCGGTAGCTGCTGTTTGTGTTGGTTTTGTTTCTCCAAGCATTTTTATTACATTGCTTCTTACTTTATTTAAATCAACACCTAAATTTTCTAAAACTCTCGCGGCAACACCTTCGCCTTCTCTTATTAATCCTAAAAGAAGGTGTTCTGTTCCTATATAATTGTGACCAAGCTGTCTTGCTTCATCCCAAGACAATTCTAATACTCGTTTAGCTCTCGGCGTAAAAGGAATTTCTACTGCAACAAAGCCTGAACCTCTGCCTATAATTTTTTCAACTTCTACTCTTGCATCTTTTAAGGTTACACCCATTGCTTTTAATGTCTTTGCAGCAACACCTGTACCTTCTCCTATTAAACCTAGTAGAACTTGCTCTGTACCTACAAAATTATGACCTAGTCTTCTTGCTTCTTCTTGTGCAAGCATTATTACTTTTATAGCCTTCTCCGTAAAACGTTCAAACATTGCTTTACTTCTCCTAATAAGACTCTATATTATCTATTTTACACCATAATTCAAATTATACAATTAGTTACTTTTTAAAACTTTTAGCTTTTTTATTGCAGGAAAATAACCATTATTAATTTCATTCGCAAGTTCGTATTCTATTTCTGCTTGTTTTATTTTTCCTTCTTTTTCATAAAGTTCTCCAAGTAAATAGTGTGTTTCTGAATCTCTGAAAAAAATATCCAGACTCTTTGTTAGAAAGTGTTTAGCTTTTTGATTGTCATCATTATACAGTAGAACCCTTCCTGTATATTTATATATTTCTTTATTAAAATATTCTAAGTATTTATTTCCTTCGATTAGTTTATTAAAATATTCTTTTTTATTGTATAAGAGTAACATATTTAAGTCTTGTTCATAAAAATTTCTTATTTGGAAATATGTGGGTGGTTCTTTGTAACTATTTTCTATTATATAAATTACACATAGTAGCCAATTGACTATTGGAGATGACTCTTTTATTATGCTTAGAATCTTTTTTGTGTCAGCTATATTGCCTATTAAAAAGTTACAATAGCAACATCCGAATATTGATTTCGCTTTATTAAAATAATCATATGCTTTTATTATATTCCCACTATATAATTCTATTTTCCCCAGAATATTAAAACTCCAGATTTCACAAGAATCTTTCTGTAATTCTTTTATTCTGGAGTAATCTTTTTCTATGTAAAAAAGCTTTTCTATTTCTTCTTTTTTCATACTAGAAGTTTGGCATCATATTTGACATCATCATTATTTGTAACATTTCAGGTGTCATCTTTTTATTATCATTCTGATATTGTTTAATAATTTCGGTATAATTATTTTGATTTTGTTTTGATTCTGTATTCATCATCATTGCAAAACCATTTATTTCATTATTTTGTTCTTTTAATAGTTTGATTGCCTGTGCTAATTTCTCGTTTTGTTGAATATATGCTTTATCTGTATTAATTTCATTTTGTTTCATTTTTGTTTTTTCTTGTCTTATAAATTCTTGTGCTTGTGGGTGTATATTTTGTGTATATGATCCATTTATAAGATGTTCTATTTCAACTATATCAGCATCTTTTTCTGTGTTATTTAAATTTGCGAAATATTGTTCTAAAAATGTTGTTGGATCTGCTTTTAATTTTTTTATTTCATCATATGTAAAATTTTGATATTCACATTTTTTCGGATTTTCCATACATATCTGTGCTTGTATTGAATATGAAGTTAATTTAGGAACTGTATTTAGTGCAATAACTTTTTCAAAAGCTTCGTGTGCTTCTTGTTTCATTGCTATATTCATATATGCATTACCAAGATAATACCAAGCTATCGCACTTGATGGCTCTTTCTTTGTATACATTCTTAAATCTGAAATGCAACCAACATAATTCTTATTTTTATATTTCAAAATGGCTTCTTTTATCATGTTTATATCTGTGTCCTGTGCAAATACTTTATGGATATTTCCCAATCCTAGCAGTAAAGCAAATACTAAACCCAGCATAAATATTTTTTTCATATATTATCCTCTTAATGTTGTTTTAATTTTTTATTTGTTTCGAAAAACAACTAAACCTACTATAAATTATATACCCAAATTAGTAAAAAATCCTAGTTCGTTTATATTATATATGTTACAACTCTTTGTACAAATTAAGGTATTATATTAAGTTAGTTCTTGTACTTTACTTATATTATATGAATTATATATTTTTTTTTCATACAAAAGAATGAATTATTCTTAAAATAGTATGTTACTAATTGTAACACATGTATAATATTATATATATTTGTTTAATAAACAGCTTGTGGAGGAAGAATGAAAATTAAAATAAAAGAAACAATCAAAATAAAAAAAGGGTGGAGTTTATATAAACTTGCTCAGGTACTTAATTTGCCTCAACAAACTGTATATTCTTGGGCAAGCGGTCGTACTCAGCCTTCATATGAAAACATGGATAAATTGTGTGAAACAATTGGTTGTAGTGTAGGTGATTTATTTGAAGCGGAACCTGTCCAACAAAAATTAAATTTAGCTGTAAATCAGTAAATTATGTTTTATTATGGGCTATTGTGACAACATCTTCAATTGAGATATTGTTTTCTGTTTGTTGATTGGTTAAATATATTAAATATTCGATATTGCCTGCCGGACCTTTTATTGGGGAAAATGTTAGTCCTTTTACAAATAAATTAATTGATTCACAATATTCGATTATATTTTTTATTACTTCAATATGTATTTGTTTCTCCCGAACTACACCATTTTTACCTACTTGTTCTTTACCTGCTTCAAATTGTGGTTTTATAAGTGATACTATTTCAAAATTTTCATTGTCTGCCAATTCAATTATGTTTTTGAGGACTTTTTTTATTGAGATAAAAGATAAATCCATTGTTAGGAAATTTGCTTTCTCTTCTCCATCAGAATATATATCCGTAAGCTTGCAACTTTTAATATTTGTTTTCTCTATTACTTTTACCCGTTCATCTGTTCTTAACTTCCAAGCAATTTGCCCATAGCCAACATCTACGCTGTATACTGCCTTTGCTCCGTTTTGAAGCATGCAATCTGTGAATCCGCCAGTTGATGCCCCTGCATCTAAACAAATTTTATCTCTTAGGTCTATATTAAATGTTTTGATTGCTTTATCAAGTTTAAAACCACCTCTTGATACAAATGGCATCGATTTTATTTCAAAAGTTGTATTTTGTTTTGGTTCAAACTGGAATCCGGCTTTTGTTATTGTAATTCCATTAACTTTTACATCTCCTGCCATTATCGCGGCTTGAGCTTTGCTTTTGGTTTCAAAAAAACCTTTATCTGTTAGTATTTTATCTAGTCTTTCTTTGGGCATATTAAAAGTTAAATATCCTTTTTGCATTTACTGTTGTTTGTTGTTTTACTTTTTCTATATCAATATTTTTTATTGTTGCTATTTCTTGTGCAATATATTTTAAATATGATGGTGTATTAATCTTGCCCCTGTATGGAACTGGTGCTAAGTATGGTGCATCTGTTTCCAACAATATTTTATTTAAAGGAATGATCTTTGTACTTTCTTTTAAATCTTTTGCATTTTTAAAGGTTACAACTCCTCCGATTCCTATGTAATAACCTTTACTTATACATTTTTCTGCAAAATTTACATCTCCTGAAAAACAGTGAAATATTATATCTTTTAGTTTGTAGTCCTCTAAAATATTAAGTGTGTCTTCGTGAGCTTCTCTATCATGAATTATTACAGGTAGTTCTATTTTCTCAGCTATTTTAAGTTGTCTTCTAAATATATTTTTTTGTTCTTCTTTTGTTTCAAAACCATAATGATAATCAAGACCTATTTCCCCTATAGCGATTATTTTTTGTTGCTTTGAAAGTTTATATATTATTTCTTCTGTTTGATTGTTGTATGTTTCAAATTCTGAAGGGTGTACTCCTAGTGCAGCATATATCATATCGTATTTATTGCACAAAGAAATAATTTTATTAAAACTTGAAGGTTCTACCCCCGGAATTATTACTTTTTCTATGCCATTGTTTTGTATATCTGATAAAAAATCTTCAAAATTTTCTTGATAATCATCAAAATCTATATGTGAATGTGTATCAATCATTTTAGCTATTGCCTCTTAACTTTTTTTATTTTAATATAACAGTTGCAAATAATTAATGTATGTAAATAAGAATTAACAAAATGACAAAAAATTTTTTTTAGTGTTTTCAAATAAATGGAAAACTAGGGGTAAATATAGTGAACGTAGTCGATACAATATCTCAATCTAAATATAATGCGAGTAAAAAAAATAATAAACGAAAAATTGTAGCAGCATCTTTTGCTGGGAGTGCAGTTGGAATTGCCGGTGCTGTTACTGGCATATATGCAATGGCAAAAAAAGGAAATCCTGCTTTGACATTGAAAAAACTTGCATATGACGAAAAAGATATACTTTTAATTGGCGCTGGTTCTGTTCTTGGCGGATTAGCTGGTGGTCTTTTGGCTGATAATAATAAGGATAATGTTAAACCTAAATTGAGAGAAGCTTCTCAGCAATTTTTTGGTAATATACTTTTCCCTATAGGTATCATGGCTGCAGGTAATAAAGTTCTTGAAAAAACAAACTTTAAATTGCCTAAAATAAATTCGGATTCAAAACCGGCTAAAATGGTAAATGGTGTTTTATCTGTACTTCCTAAAGTTTTTGTTACTGTTGCTTCCTTAGTGGGAGGAATGGAAATTGGTAATAAAGTTATGAACAAGGTAAATAACAAAATTTTTAAAGAAGAAGTTAAACATGATGTAAATGTAGAAGATTATTTTGTTCACGCAGACGATCTATGTCTTACTGCAAATATGTTGTTAAAAGATGCTAAATTAATATCAAGATTAACTTCTAAGGTTTTACCTGCAACTTTCATAGTTGCCGGCTCGAAAACTGGTATGCAAGGTGTTGATGAGGTTTAATCAATAAATTCAGACAAGATTTCATTGCTGAGCAGAAAGCCTTTTTCTGTCAAGTTTATATGATTATTTTTATATTCTATTAGCCTTGTTCTATTATATTTTTCCATTATTTTTCTATATTTTTCATTAAAATTGATATTGAACTTTTTATTTATTTTATCAATGTTTATTCCTTCTTGTAATCTTAGTCCAAGGAAAATTTCTTCTTCTAATATTTCTTGATCTGATAGCTCAGTTTCTTCTATTTTTATATTCGGGTTTTTTATATAATCTTGTAATATATCAGTATTTCTGTATCTTTTTTTCCCTTCATATCCGCTTGCATTTAGCCCAAATCCATAGTAGTTTTTATTTTTCCAATATACACAGTTATGATTTGATTTATAATTTGGTTTTGCAAAGTTACTTATTTCATAATGCTCAAACCCATTTTTTGTTAATTCTGAACATATTTTTATATACATATCGGCTTGTTGTTCTTCGTTTGGTAAATGTTTAGGTCTGTTTTTCCACCAGAAGGATTTTTCTTCTATTTTTAAACCATATGTTGAAATATGTTGAATTTCTAATTCTAAAAATTGTTCAATATCTTTTTTTAATATTTCTAAATTTTGATCTGGTAATCCGTAAATTAAATCGACACTGATATTATTGAAACCACATTGTTTGATAATATTAATTGCATTTAATATATCTTTCTTTGTATGATTTCTTCCAATATTTTTTAAAATGTTATCATCAAAACTTTGTACTCCGAGGGAAATTCTGTTTATTCCCAATTCCTTTAATTTTTGAAATTTCTTTGTTTCTACTGTTTCAGGATTTGCTTCGAGTGTTATTTCTGCATTTTGTTTTATATTGAAACAATTTATTATACTTTTAATATCTTCATATCTAAGTAAAGAAGGAGTTCCACCGCCTATGTATAAAGTATCAATAAATTCATTTTTGTATGAATTGTTTATCTGTTTTATTAATGCTTCTATGTATATATTTCTATATTTTATATCTATGCCTGATATAAAAGAGCAGTAGTAACATTTACGTAAACAAAACGGAATATGTATGTATACATGGTTTGCCATAAAAAAATTATATCATCTGTTTTGTAAGATGATATAATTTTATTTTTAATATTGTTTTATTACATATATAATAAATTATCCCTTAATATATTTAGGCAGTCTTCTTTTCCTGCTACTATATTTTGTTTTTCACCATTCTTATCTAAAAATACCATTTCATATAATCCATCATCTACTTTTTTTATTGCGCCACGTGTTAAACTTCTATTTTGTAGAAGTTCTTCTTCACTTATTAGTCTGGTTTGTTTTTTTAAATTACCTTCAAGTGGCTTTCTAACAATGCTATATAGCTTATTATTATCTTTCGTTGGTTTGATATCTATTTCTCCTAGGCTTAATATTACAGGTCTGATTAGTACTGCATTGTTAGATAATCTTGTTCCAGAATTAAATTGAATATCGAATAATTCGTCTGAAGTTAACCGGATTATATTTGGAAAACAGTCTCGAGATGTTGTTAAAGTGTATCCTTGGGGTATATTAAGCATTTCTCTTGTCGGATAATAACCATTATCTGTTTTTGAATTTGAATGTGTTATAGTATCTGTTTTTCTTGTATTTTGTATATTTACGGGGATTATCTTTGGTATTTTCATTTTTTCTCCAATATTTTGAACACTTACCTATCGTATAAGTTTTCAACAAAATAATTTTTGCTATATAAAATTGAAACTTTTATAACTATTTGTTACAATTCACAAAGGGATGTTTTCTTATATGAATAAATATAAAGTTGTTAAAATGACAAAATCTGATGTTGATAAAGTTTTTCATATTGAAGAACTTGTTCATCCTGGTCATCATTGGTCAAAAGAATCATTTTATAATGAACTTAATAATAATTTAGCATGTTATTATTGTGTAAAAGATGAAGAATCTAATATTCTTTCTTATATTGGATTTTGGCGAATTATCGATGAAGCACATATAACGACTTTGGCTGTTCATCCTGATTATAGAAGAAATCAACTCGCAAAGATTCTTCTTATTAAAACTATAGATGATTGTTATAAAAATATGGTAAAGTATATTACGCTTGAAGTTAGGGAAAGTAATCTTCCTGCTATCTCGTTATATGAAAAGTTTTTGTTCGAGTCGATAGGAATGAGAAAAAATTATTACCAAGATAATGGAGAGAATGCTATCATTATGTTTACACAGAATATTTGGTATGATAAATTCAAGAATAATTTTAAATTAATAAAAGAAGGGATTAATAAAGAATTATTTTTATATGGTGAATAAAAGATTAAAGGCAGGAATTGAAAAATTTCATAAATCTAACCCCAGAATAAGATTTTGTTTGGGGACGTTGGCTCTTGTTTCATCTTGTATTCTATTTTTAATTATTGCAACGTTTACTCAGATAAAAATTAATTTTAATATTCCGGAAACAGGTATTGTTTCTTATTTAAAATTTGAATATATTCCTCAAATTCCGGTTGTGCTTTTTATATCGGTTATTCTTGGTGAATGTTGGGGTTTATTGACTATTCTTTTATATATATTATTGGGTTTTTTTGTATTTCCTATTTTTGCTCTTGGCGGAGGTTTATCTTATATTTTTCAATATAATTTTGGTTATATTTTTGGATATATTTTTGCAGTTTTATTTACATCCAAAGAATTAAAAAATGGAAACTCTATATTAAATATATTACTTGCGGTTTTTTATGGTGTATCCATAATTCATATACTTGGTATTTTGTATATGTCAATAATAGCCTTATTAAGACATGATGGTTTTGATTTTATACGTAATATGATTTATTTTCAGTCTTTTTCCAAAATTTTATATGATATTGTTTTTGGTTTCATCGCTATATTAGTTGCAAAATGTTGTAGAAAGTTATTATGGATAATAATGGGATGATTAAAGTCCAAAATTCATTAATGCTCTAACAATTATTTGTTCTGCAATTTGTAAAGCAATAAATGCAATCAAGGGTGATATATCTATCATTCCGATTGGGGGAATAATTGCTTTAAATGGAGACATAATCGCATTATAAATCTTTAAAAAAGATTTTAATGGCTCTTTTCTTGAATCAAAAATTGGTGGTAGCCAACTTAATAAAACTACAACAAGAATAATAAGATAAATTATTTTGAATAATATTGAAACGATGTAAGAGATCATATTTTTCCCCTTTATGAAGTATGAGATATGTTATAACATTCACAATGATCTCTTTCAACAGGAATATTTTCTATAATTGCGACTAATAATTTTTTTAAGTTTGCAATGTTCGATTTGAATACTTGCATAACTTCTTTGTGTGTTACAGGTGGTACATCTCCAACAAGTCCTGCATCATAATCTGTAATTAGAGCGATTGTTATTGGGCACATATCAAGTTCATGTACTAGGTGTACTTCAGGATATTGACTCATATTGATAACTTCCCATCCTTGGTTAGTGAAAAATTTTGACTCTGCTTTGGTTGAAAATCTTGGACCGTTAATTATAACAACAGTGCCAGTCTCATGTACTGTTATACCTAATTTTTTTGCTTGTTCTATTGCAATTTGTCTTAACTCAGGACAATAAGGATCAGCAGCACTTGGATGAACACATTTAGGACCTTCAAAAAAGGTGTTCTTTCGTCCATCAGTCCAATCTATATATTGATCACATATTACAAAGTCACCAGGCTTTACGTGCTTTTGTAAACTTCCTGCGGCACAAGGAGAAATTACTCTTGTGCAACCCAATGATTTTAGTGCCCATACATTAGCTCTATAGTTAACTGTATGAGGTAAAAATCTATGATCTCTTCCATGTCTTGGTATAAAGGCAACTTTTTTCCCGAATATTTCTCCGATTGTAATTGGATCTGATGGTTTACCATAAGGAGTATCTATTGTAACTTCTTGAAAATTTGATCCTGTTTCTTCGAAGAAACTATAGAATCCACTTCCACCTATAATACCTATTTGAGCTGTTATTTTTTCACTCATACTATTCTCCTTAATATAAAGTCAATCATATATATTTTTTAACATAGAAAATTTGATTATACAAGTAAACAAAAAGAACTGACTATTAATAATAATCAGTTCTTTCTATTTTTTATTTTAAAAAAACTATTGCATTTTACCAGCTGTGACTTGCAAAGAATTTTCAATTAACTCATTTTCAAAATCATAGTTTTCAGTATCTGTGCTTTCCGGAGTATCAATTTTACCATCGTATCTGACTCTTATTTGAAGACCAGTACCATCACCGTCTTTACCTCTTTTTGAAGCAAGAGTCTGTAATTCTTTTGTTCCAAGAGCACGGTCTACGAAAATTGTACGGGTATCACCTGCAAATTTACCTTCTAAGCCCCAATATCTGATACCATCAGTAGTAATAAAATTAGGGTTTACATATGATGAAGGACCATTACAATCAACCCTTCCTGATGTATTTAATGCATCAGCTACTGCCATACAGAAATCAGAATCTCCAACATTTTCATCTTTCCAATATGCTGAAGAATTTGCAGCCATTGAATATAATGTTGAATCCATAGCATTAGAAATAGCACTTTGCATACTATATAGTGCTTTCTTGTATGTAATCTTATCTTTATCCGGTCTTACATTGTCAATTACCGGGATTAATATTGCAGCTAAAACACCTATAATTGCCAGTGTAATTAGTGCTTCTGAAAGAGTAAATGCTTTTTTCATTTATTTTTTCCTTATACTCACATTAAGTAACTTTTATTTATATACTACTAATATAATACCACATGTTAGCATTTTTAATTCATTTTATGACAAAAAAATAACAATTTTTTGTTGAAAACTTTAAATTTTATTTGCTAATGTATTTTCATATTCCCATTCATCAGTTTCTGGAATTCGTATTCTTCCATTATATAATACTTGAACTTTTAAGCCTGGGTCTACATGATAAGAATCTCTTTTTTTTGAAAGAAGATTTTTTTCTTTTGAGGTAAGCATTCTTTCAATATATATTGTTCTTGCTTTTACTTTATTTCCTTCTTCTAAACTATGAACTTTACCTTCTAATCCCCAGAATTTTATTCCATCAGTTGTTATAATGTTTGGATTGTTGTAAGAAGATGTATTGTTGCACATAATTTTTCCAGAGGTGTTCAATATTTTTGCAAAAGCTTCGCAGAATGCATCTTCTGATAAATTTTCATCTGCCCAGTACTTTGCAGATAACTTAGAAGTTGGATCCTCTATTGTTTTTTTCATAACTTCACCAATGCTATATATCGCTTTTTTATATATTACTTTATCTCTATCTGGTTTTGCGTTATTTAACATTGGTATTGTAACTGCACAAACTATGCCAATCACAGTAAGAGTAATAAGTACTTCAGCTAATGTAAATCCATTCCTCATATAATTATATTCTGCCTTTCATATTTATTATAGTAGTTTATTACATAAATTATAGTGTATTTTTACAAAAATATTGAAAAATTGTTACGTTTTTGAACGTAAAAAATTAAACATTACTTGATATAAATTTTTTAGGTGTATATAATTCTATAGCTAAAGAAAAGATATTGAGGTAAATGAAAATGAAAAAAGGAATACATCCAGATTACAAGAAGACGGTTATAAAATGTGTATGTGGTAATGAAATTGAAACAGGTTCTGTTGTAGAAAATCTAACAGTTGAAATTTGTAACAATTGTCATCCATTCTATACAGGAAATCAAAAAATTGTTGATACAGAAGGTAGAATTGAAAAATTCAAAAAACGTTATCAACAAAAATAGTTTTTACTGTGCTTGTATTTTTTATACAAGCACAGATTTTTTATACCCGCTCAAAAGGTGGGTTTTTTCATATAACGGAGGGGCAATATGGATAAAGATAAATTTGCACAGGTAAGATTAATTTCAAAACCTCAGAATATTTTAAAAACGATTTATACTGCTTGCAGAACTTGCTATAGTGCTGACTCTCCGTTAAATATTTATGACTGTGATTCGGCTCAAGACGAAGAAAAAATGTTAAAGTTAATTAGCAGAGTTGTTTCTTCAGGACATTACTCGACTATTGAACATATTCAGGTTAGTTTTGCAATAAGTAATATATCACGAGCTTGTTCACATCAACTTGTTAGACACAGACACATGTCTTTTTCTCAAAAATCTCAAAGGTATGTTAAGGAAAAAGGTCAATTCGAATACCTGACACCTGATACTATTGAAAATAATCCCGAATTAAAACAAAAGTTTGATGATTTTATGGGGAAAATATCAGAGTTTTATTTGGAACTTACAGAAGCAGGAATACCTGCGGAAGATGCCAGAGCGGTATTACCTAATGCAGCATCGACATCTATGGTTGCAAGTCTTAATTTAAGAGAACTTATTCATCTTGCAAATTTAAGATTGTGCACAAGAGCACAAAAAGAAATTAGAATCCTAGTAAAAAGAATGTGCGATGCATTAATAGAGGAAGAACCTTGGCTAAAAGATTATCTTGTTCCAAAGTGTGAAAGATTTGGTTTTTGTGATGAAGATAAATCTTGCGGAAGAATGCCAACAAGAGGATAGTTATTATGAAAGATATGTTAGATAAAATTTTACAGATAGAAAGTAAGTATATTGAATTGGGGCAGATATTATCAGACCCTGAAGTTATACAAGATTATAACAGATTTAAAACTCTTTCTAAACAGAGAAAGGCAATGGAAGAAACTGTAGAAACATATCACGCCTGGAAAGATGCTGATACTGCAGTTAAAGACGCTCAAGAACTATTGAAGAATGAGTCGGATGAATCAATGCGTGAATTTTTACACGATGAAATATCTGCAAATGAAAAGAAAATGGAAGAACTTAAAGAAAAGATGAAAGTTCTTTTATTACCTCGAGATCCTATGGATGATAAAGATATTATGCTCGAAATCAGAGGTTCAGCAGGTGGTGATGAGGCTAATATTTTTGCCGGTGATTTGATGAGAATGTATTTAAGATACGCAGATAAACAAGGATGGCAAACTCAAATACTGTCTAAAACAGATTGTGAAGCAGGTGGTGTCTCTGAAGTTATTATTTCAATTAAAGGAGATAGTATTTATTCTAAGTTGAAATATGAGTCAGGCGTTCATAGGGTGCAAAGAGTTCCTGCAACAGAATCTCAAGGAAGAGTTCATACATCAACTGCAACAGTTGCTGTTATGCCTGAGGTTGATGATGTTGAAGTTGAATTAAACATGAATGATATTGAAATTACAACTGCAAGAAGCGGTGGAGCCGGCGGTCAAAATGTAAATAAAGTTGAAACTGCTGCCAGGGTGTTCCATAAACCGACAGGTATAATGATTTTCTGTACTGAAGAGCGTTCACAACTTCAAAATAAGGAAAGAGCTTTGCAAATACTGAAAGCAAAACTTTATGATATGGAAGTTCAAAAGCAGATGAAAGAAGTTACCGACTTAAGACGTTCTCAAGTTGGTACAGGTGATAGAAGTGAACGTATAAGAACATATAACTTCCCTCAAGGACGGCTTACCGATCATAGAATTGGACAGAACCTTAATGTTTGGACTGTCATTGATGGTGACTTGGATGAATTAATTGGTCTATTAATGGCTCATGACCAAAAGCTAAAATTAGAAAAATTAGCTGAGATTAATTAATCTCGGCTAATTTTTAAATATTGTTAAAAATACTTTTTAATATTTATTATTTATATTATTTTTGATTGTAAAATAATTTCAGAAGATTTTTAATTGGGGACAATAATGCAGGAATATAAACATTATCCTGTAATGTTAAAAGAAGCTGTAGAAGCTCTTGATTGTAGGGATGGGAAACTATATGTTGATGCCACTCTTGGAGGTGGAGGTTATAGTGAGCTTATTTTGCAAAAAATTTCTCCAAGTGGCAAATTGATTTCTTTTGATGTAGATATTGATGCGATTTCTGCGGCTACCAGGAGATTAAAAGGTTACGAAAATTTAAGGATTGTAAATGATTCTTATACAAACATTAAGAAATATTTAGCCGAAAATAACATAAAAGAAATTACAGGAGGAATAGTTTTTGATTTAGGTGCATCAATTCCACAGTTGACTTCGAAAGAGCGTGGTTTCAGCTTTTTTAGTGATTCAAAATTAGACATGAGGTTTAACCAGACAGCTAATTTTACAGCCTATGATGTTGTTAATGATTATAAAGAAGATGAATTAGTCAGAATATTCAGTGAATATGGTGAAGAAAGGTTTTCCAAAAGGATTGCAAAAAAAATAGTAGAAATGAGAAAAAAAAATAAAATAGAAACAACGAAAGAGCTTGTAGATATTATATTTGAAGCAACTCCGAGAATAAAATCAAAAATTCATCCGGCAACAAGAGTATTTCAAGCAATAAGAATCGAAGTTAATCATGAACTTGACAATATAAAAAATACTTTAAATGATGTGCTTACATTATTGGGAAATGGTGCTATACTATCAGTAGTAACATTCCATTCTTTGGAAGATAGAATAGTTAAAAATATTTTTAGATACTATTCTAGAGAATGGGGAGGACAAGATGGGGTGTTTTGTTATAATCCTCCTTTGCTTGAATTGGTAAATAAGAAACCTATTACAGCAAGTGAAGAAGAAATTAAAATCAACCCGCCTTCAAGATCGGCAAAACTAAGAGTTGCAAGAAGAATAAATAAATAATAATTAAAGGGGAGACATCCATTGAGCAGAAGTTCAATAAAATATATTGATAGTACTTATATATACGGACAGCAAATTATACAAAATACAGTTACTAGTCCGGTTATATATGGACGTTTCCCTAGAATTATAAATGCAAATTCTTCTATAGAGAAAATAAATAAGCTATTAAGTTCTATATTGTTGCTTTTGGTTCTTTTATCTTTGGTTAGTTATTATTTTGTATCTGATGGTCAAAAAACTATGAATAATTTGACAAGAGAAATAGTTTCATTAAGCAATGAGAATATTGAGTTGCAAAATAAGATAGATAATATGCATTCATTTAATAGAGTTGATGCAATAATACAAGGGAATTCTACATTGGACACAGCAAAAAAAGTTATAGAAATACCCGCAGTTAGTGTTGTATCTGTTCCAAAAATCAAACCAATTCCTGTTAATTACAGTTGGTCAATAGGCTATTAGATTAAGTTAAGTTAAATTGTTTAAACAATTTAAATAATATGTTACCCTGTCTTTAGGGATTTTTTGTATGAGAGAAAGAAATGAAAAAGACAAAATAAAACAAGTAGAAGTGCGAATTAAGATAGCACATGTTTTTTTATTAGGATTGTTTTTTGTTTCTATTATCTATTTATTTCTTCTGCAGATAGTCGATGTAAGGCATTATAAACCAAGAGCAAAAAGTCAGAGATATAGTAAGAATTTTGTAATGAGAGGTCAAATTGTTGATAGAAATGGAGTAAGATTGGCCACTGATCAAAGTTCCTATAATGTATATGCTCATAGAGAGTATTTTGATAATACTCCGGAAGAATTAGCAGAAAAACTTTCTCCGTTTTTGAATTTAGATAAAAATACTATTATTAATAGTATCAATAAAGGTGCCACAGTAATATTATTAAAAAAAGATGTAGATAGAACTACTGCAGAACAGATAAAAAAACTTGGTCTAAGAGAAGTAAGTCTGGATAAAAAAAATGAAAGAGTATATCCTCAAGATGAGCTTGCAGCACATATTATAGGGTATTATAATCCGGATGCAGATACAGCATCAGGTGTTGAATTGACTGCAAAAGAAAAACTGGAAAAGGTTGATAATAAGGTAAAAGTACAACGAACACCTCGAGGCGATATTATTTATGATATGGATACAGATCCAGTATTGGCGTCAACTCCTCAGATTGGAGAAACAGTAACACTTACAATTGATTCTGCAATTCAACATGTATGTGAGCGTGAGCTTCTAAATATGATTAATGAGAAAAAAGCGTCACGTGGTGCTGTAATTGTCATGAATCCTAAAAATGGTGAAATTTTAGGTTATGCAGTTTATCCAAGATATAATCCTAACAATTATAAAAAGACTTCAGCTATAACTTTGAAAAATTGGACATTATCTGATGTATATCCTCCAGGTTCTACATTTAAAACATTAACTGTTGCGGCTGGGATTGAAACCGGTAAAATTAAGCCTTGGACTAAGATTTTGGACACCGGAAAAATGAAACTTGGTAATTGGACTATACAAAACTATGATTATAATAAACATCCAAATCCGGGTATGATTAGTTTGGTATATTTATTAGAACACTCAAGTAATGTTGGTAGTGCAAATATAGCGTTAATGATGACGCCTGGTGAATTTTACACAATATTGTCTAAACTTGGTATAGGTAAAAAAAGTGGAATTGATTTAAATGGTGAATCTTCAGGATTATTACCGAAACCTTTTAAATGGGATAAATCAAGGCAGGCAACTATGGGTTATGGCTATGGAGCTTCAGTTACAGCAATGCAAATGGTAAGTGCTGTAAGTGCTTTGGCTAATGATGGAGTTCGTGTTACTCCTCATGTAATAAAATATTCTCCTGAAGAAGAAGCAGAAAAAATAGAGAGAATACAAGCTATTAGTCCTGAAACGGCTAGAGTTGTTACGCAACTCTTAGCACAAAGTGTTGCTAATTCAAAATCATATATTAATCTTGAAAAGTATACAGTTGCAGGAAAAACAGGTACATCAAAAAAACCGATGGAAAATAAAAAAGGGTATTCAAATGCATTGTATGCTTCTGTTATTGGATATTTGCCTGCAAGCAATCCTCAAATATTAATATATGTAGTAGTGGATTCAGCTAGTGCTGGAGGTCCTGTTTGGGGAAATACAGTTGCGGCTCCAATATTTAAAGAAGTTGCAAATCAATGTGCAAGAATATTAAATATTGCACCTGATAAAAAAGTTGAAAATGAATAGAAGAGGAATATTGAAATGTTGTTAAGTAAAGTTGTAAGACTTCTTGAAAAATATAAAACAAAAAATTTTGAAGATGTGGAAATTGAAGGACTTTCATATAATTCACTTTTAACAAAAGCAAGGGATTTGTTTATTTGTATAAAAGGTGAAGTGTCAGATGGGCATAAATATGCAAAATCAGCAGTTGAAAAAGGTGCATTGGCTTTGTTTTGTGAAGAAGAACTTGATATTAATGTTCCTCAAATTATTGTTCCTGATACAAAACGAACAATGGCTCAAATTGCAGCAGCTTTTTATAATGAACCATCAAAAGAACTTAATTTAATTGGTGTTACAGGAACAAATGGTAAAACAACAGTAACTCATTTGATACAGCGAATAATCGAGGAAAATAATCAAAAATGTGCATTGATAGGTACTTTAGGTTACAAACTTTCAAGTACAGATGACTATAAAGAAGCTAAACATACAACGCCTCAGCCACCTGAATTACAACGAGATTTACGTTTAATGGCAGATAAGGGAATAAAGAATGTAGTAATGGAAGTAAGTTCTCATTCTTTAGAGCAAAAAAGAGTTGGTTGTTGTGATTTTGATGGAGCTGTATTTACTAATTTAACGCAGGACCATTTGGATTATCATATAACGATGAGAAATTATTTTAAGGCAAAAGCAATTTTATTCGAAAATTTAAAAGAGGGTGCTTTTGCTGTTATTAATGCTGATGATGAATATGCTTATGATTTTATCTCAGTAGTTCCCAAAAATGTTAAGTTATTAACATATGGAGTAAAAAATGATGCTGATGTGAGAGCAGAAGACATTGATTTTTCTGTAGATGGTGCAAAATTGACGGTTGTATTTGAAGATAAAAAAGAAAAAATGAACTTGCATTTGAATGGTATGTTCAGTGTATATAATGCTTTAGCTGCATTTGCAGCAGCCATTGCTATGGGAGTAGATTATAGGATTATAATAAAAGCATTGGAGAATACAAAAAGTGTAGCCGGCAGATTTGAAATTGTAAGTAAAAAACCATTGGTAATTGTTGATTATGCACATACTCCGGATGGATTAGAAAATGTTTTGAAAGCTGCAAGAGAACTAACCCCGAAAACATCTAAATTGATTTGTTTGTTTGGTTGTGGTGGAGATAGAGACACTACCAAAAGACCTAAAATGGGTAAAATTGCAGATGAATTATCAGATAAAGTTATTGTTACATCGGATAATCCAAGAAGTGAAGATCCGCAATTGATTATTTCAGACATAATGACAGGAATTAGAACTGTAGATACTCAAAGAATATTTGTTGAACCGGATAGAGGGCTTGCAATTAAATTTTTAAAGTCTATTTCAAATCCGGAAGATGTAATTGTAATTGCAGGTAAAGGACATGAAGATTACCAAATTTTAAAGAATGAAACAATTCATTTTGATGATAGGGAAGAAGCAAGGAAAGTTTTTGCGTAAGTGTAGTGTATAATAAAATATAGTTTATAGATATAATCGGAGGTATATATGAAGTTAACTGTTTTAGGACCCGGATGTTGGGGATTAACCATTGCTTGGCTTCTGAATAACAATTTTGATGAAATTTGTGTATGGGGCAGAAGTCAGGATTTATCCGATGAGTTAAAAGAATATAAAAGAACTACAAAACCTTTAACAGTTCAATTGGATAAAAAAGTTGAAATTACCGACGATTTACAAAAGGCAGTGGATGGTGCAGAAATAATTTTTCTTGTTGTAGCAACATCGGGTATTCGTCCTGTTTGCCAACAATTAAAAACTTTGGGATTAAAAGATAACCAAATTTTGGTTAATCTTTCGAAAGGATTGGAGTTACCTTCGTTAAAAAGAATGTCTGAAGTTATAAAGGATGAACTGCCTGATTCTAAATTAGTTATATTATCAGGTCCAACATTGGCAAAAGAAATATTAAACGGATGTCCGACTGCAGCTTCTGTTGCAAGTGATGATATTAAAGCGGCAGAATTTGTACAAAAACATTGTAGTGTTCCGTCAAAATTCAGATTATATACAAACTCTGATGTTATAGGTGTTGAACTTGGAGGCAGTCTAAAAAACGTTATCGCTATTGCTTCAGGTTTCGCTGATGCGATGAAGTTAGGTGATAATTGCAGAGGTTCTCTATTAACAAGAGGTATGGCTGAAATTGTTAGAGTGAGCGTTGCACTTGGTGCTAAACCTTCTACTTTATATGGTTTATCAGGCATGGGGGATTTAATTGCTACGTGTTCAAGTCCTTTTAGCAGAAATTTCACTGTTGGTTCAATGTTGGGTAAAGGCAAAAAAATAAATGATATTTTAAATGAATTAGGGTCTGTTGCTGAAGGAGTAAAAACATCAAAAGCACTATGTGAACTTGCTCAAAAACTTGGTGTTGAAGTGCCTGTATCATCAGCAATATATGAAGCTGTTTATACTGATATTACACCTGATGAAGTTCTAAATAAGTTAATGAATAGAAAGTTAAAGCAAGAAGAAGAATATAATTTAAGCTCTAAGTAAAAGGAAAAGAAATTGGCAAACGGGTCAAAAAAGACAACATTTCAAGAGCTGTTAGCTGAAGGACAAGCTCTTTATGAAAAGAATGAGATAGTTGATGCAATTAAAATATATAAAACAGCACTTATAATGTCTAAAAAACTTGATAATAATGTTTTAGCCGGTTTATATATAAGACTTGCAAATGCTTATTACAAACTAGAGGATAAAGACAAATCAACATACTATTACGAGGAGTATTTAAAGGTATTTCCACAGGGGCAAGTTAGTGTTTTTTCTCGTTTGGCACATTCTTATTATTATATTGATACTGATAAAAGCATAGATTATCATAATAAAGCTTTAAATATAGAATTAAATAAGTATGATTCTGCTTGTAAGCTTTTTGCAATGACGAAATCTTCATTTTATGATCAACAGGATATTAAGGATGAATCAGAGTATGAAGTAGAACAACTTCGTACTAATTTATATAAAAATATAGTTCAATATGAGCATAGAGATAAAAAGAAGGAACCAAATAAAAAGTTAAATATTGGTTATTTTTCATCGGATTGTCATGCACATACAATGATGAATTATATTTTGCCAATATGGGAGAATCATAATAAAGAAGAGTTTAATTTCTTTATTTTTAATGGCTCGGAAAAAAATGATTCGACAACTGAAAAAATAAAAAATCTTGGATTTGAAATGATTGATATTTCAAAGGTTGATGAAAAAAGAATTGCAAAATTAATATATGATAAAAAAATAGATATTTTAATTGATTTAGGTGGGTATACTCATTTAAAAACTTATGCGATGTTATATAAACCTGCGCCAATAATCATATCATATTTAGGATATCTAAATACACTTGGAATGAAAGAAGTAGATTATATTTTAACTGATCGTTATACAATACCGGAAGATAAAGCTTATTTATATACAGAAAAACCATTGTATTTAGATAAAGGATATCAAATTTTTGCAGAAAAGAATCTGCCTGATGTGCAAGATTGTCCGTTTAAAACGAATGGTTATATTACATTTGGAAGTTTTAATTGTACTTCAAAATTTAATGATACAAATTTTTATATATGGTCTAAAATTCTTGAAAATGTTCCCGATTCAAAGTTATTGATATACAGAACTCGTCTTTCTAAAAATATGATAAAGTATTTTAAATTAAAACTTGAAAAAAGAGGAGTATGTTTGGATAGAGTTATCTTTAGTTCAAAAAAATATAATCCTCATTATAAAGCATATTCATTGGCAGATATTTCTTTAGATCCGTATCCTTTTAGCGGAATGTCCATAACAATAGAAACAGCCTTAATGGGGGTTCCAACCATAACATTAGTGGGTGAAGGAATGCAATCAAGGGGGGCTGGACGAATAAATCATATAATTGGCTTGGATGAACTGAATGCTTCTTGTGGCGATGAATATATAGAAAAAGCAGTAAGTTTGGCAAATGATAGACAGAAACTTGAAAAATTAAGAAAAGAATTGAGAGAAAAAATCAATGCTTCAGATTTAAGACAAAGTGCAGTTGAATTTACTCGTGATTTAGAAGATAAATATAAAAAAGTATGGTCTGATTTTATAAATAGTCCTTAAACTCTTTTTTTGAAACTTTAAAACCGCAACCGTCAATTAATTCATACCGAATGTTATTATAATTTTTAGGATAATTTCGGCAAATGTTTGGACGTTTTCTATATATAGCACATAAGCCATTATTCTGTATATGTTTACAACTTAAAATTAAATTTTTATTTTCGTCAACTCCAGTTATGAAAAAATTTCTATACCAAGGTATGAAAAACTGCATAAAGGATAACTCTTTTTGATTTTTTAAGCCATATGAACGTATCTCTCTGCAACATTTTCCGCATTTCTTACAATTCCCTTCTACTTTGTATTGTATTTTTTGTGGTACAAAGTAAGATAAAAATTCATAATATAAAGATTTAATCAAATCCATAGACATTTGTTTACAATCTCGTTTATTGATTTATTTATTTGGTAAAATATAATCAAAATATATAATAAAAAACCGAGGAATAAAATGAGTCCAAAGAAGAAAAAAAAGAATAATGTATTCTTATCTTTTATTAAGGGTATATTTATTATTGGAATAGCAATAATATTAGCCGGATATGTTGCGGTTAAAATGTATCTTAATGATTTGGCACCGATTCCTAATCTTGAAAATTATAATAGAAATATAGTAACGCAAGTTTTTTCTTCAGATGAACATGTAATTAAAACATTTCAAACTTTTCATTATGAACAAGTTTCAATTGATGAAATTCCTAAGTATTTAAAAGATGCAATTATATCTACAGAGGATAAGAATTTTTATCATCATGATGGTTATGATGTTTTTGGTATTGCTCGTTCTATTCTTGTAAATATTTTGAATAAAAGAGCAAGTCAAGGAGCGAGTACAATAACTCAACAGTTAGCAAGAGTTCTTTTTCTCTCTAATGAAAAAACAATAATAAGAAAAGTTAAAGAAATAAAAATAGCTGCAAGAATTGAGAAATCGATTTCAAAAGACAAAATTTTAGAAATGTATCTGAACAATGTATATTTAGGTTCAGGAGCATATGGCGTAGGTGCGGCAGCTTCAACATATTTTAATAAAGAATTATCCCAATTAACGCTTGCTGAGTGTGCATTAATAGCAGGTTTACCTCAAGCACCATCACAATATTCACCATATAAAAATATTAAATTAGCAGAAAAAAGAAGAAACAAAGTTCTTAAGAGAATGTATATAATGAAGACTATAACTAAGTCTCAATATGAGTCAGCTTTAAAGGAGAAGATTGTTCTGAATAAGAAACCGAGCTTACATAGAACAAATATTGCTCCTTATTTTATTGATTATGTTTTAAAAGAGTTAGAAGAATTAGGTTTTGATGAAACTGAAATTTCGCAAGGTGGGTATAAGATAATTACTACATTAGATTATGATGCACAGGTTGCGGCAAATGAAGCAATAGATAAAAATATGAATGCTTGGCATTTGACAAAACCAAATCAACAAGCTGCATTGTTTTCGTTCTCCCCAATGACTGGTGCGATTATTGCTTATTGTGGCGGTAAAGATTATACTCAAAGTCAATATGATAGGGTTACTCAAGCCATAAGACCGCCAGGTTCATCATTTAAACCTATAGTATATGCTGCTGCAATACATAAAGGTTGGACACCTACTGATATGGTTGAGGATTCTCCTGTTAAGATTGGTGATTGGAGTCCAAGAAACTATGGTAATAAATATAAAGGAAAGATGCCTTTATATAAAGCTTTAGTGATATCATCAAATGTAGTTGCTGTTAAACTTATAAAGGATATAGGGATAGCTCCGGTTATAGATATGGCAAGGTCACTAGGTATTACAACACCATTGACTCATGATTATACTATAGCTCTTGGTTCAAATGGTGTAAAACTTTACGATATGGTTATTGTATATGGAAATTTTGCAAATGGTGGATATAAAGTAAAACCATACGCGATAGAAAGAATAGAAACACAAAGAGGAAAAGTTATATATCAAGCTAAGAGAACTAAAATTACTAAGGTATTGGATAGGGATACTGCAGGTATTATGACTGCAATGTTGAGAAAAGTTATAACATCTGGAACTGGTCGTGGTGCAAATATTGGAAAACCAATGGGTGGTAAAACCGGTACTACTAATGATAATAAGGATGCTTGGTTTATAGGTTATACTCCTGATTTGGTTACTGGTGTATTTCTTGGTAATGATAATAATACTAGTATTGGTTTAACAGGTGGAAGTGCTCCTGCAAGAATATGGAAAGATATGATGACAGTTGCTACTAAAAAATATGGCAGTCCTGAATTTGATTATCCTGAAGTTAATTTGAATGTTGAATATGATGAAGTTAAAATTGATCCAAATGTCGATTTAGAAAGTGATAATCAAGGTGATAATTCTGAAACAGAGAAAGAAAAGAAGTTTTGGAAATTTGGAAAGGATAAGGATCAGGTTAGGGAAGAATCTTCATCTAATGAAAGTTCTTCAACTAATATAAAACAAAAGCCATCAGAAAGTTTTAAATCAATACCTGTTCAAGTTACAGTTCCTCTTGATTTGTCAAAGTTAAAGACAGAAAAAGCTATTAAGAAACAAGAAATTGAGAGAAATCAAAATACAGAAAATTCAGAATCTAAGAAATCTTGATTATCAAAATTTATTTAACTTGGGTATTTTCATCTGAAAAATATCTTCTAGATCTATTCCATTTAATATTTCATTAAAAAGTATATTAGTTTGGACACTTTTTTCTTTGAAATTTCTGATAAGTCCAAGTACTTTTACATCTGTATATTTTTCAATTAAAGAAGGAAAAGCTTTAATATCTGGATTATCAGAATAGACGGGGAACTTGTTTATTATAACGCCTAAAATGTTTGCATTTGCGTTTTTTGCTGTATTAATTTCATTTAAGTAATTGTTTATTGTATTTTCTGTTGGATTAACGATAAATAAAATGGGTAATTTAAGCATTATAGGAATATGTATAGAAAAGATATTTTTATTTAGCGGGGTCATAAGTCCGCCTGTTGATTCAACAATAAGGGTGTCTGTTTTTTGTTTAAGTATATTGTAATCATTAGATATTTCATCTATATTTATATCAATTTTTTCAATTTCAGCAGCAACTATAGGGAGTGCATTAGAAATCATCATATAAGTAGAGTGGGTTGTTATATATGGGTCTAACATTTTTACAAAAGATAAATCGGGAGATAGAAGATATTTCCCTTTATCTATTGCCCCTGTTTGAATTGGTTTATATACACCTGCTTTATATCCTAAAGATTGCATAACAGCAGCAATACCAGCTGATATTACTGTTTTCCCGCTTTTTGTGTTTATTCCTGTTATGAATACATTCATAACAAAATTATATCAATTGTTTTCTTTTATATAACATACATAAGGTGGATAAATTGTAATATTGATAAAATATATGTAAAATAAATATAGATTTTTAAAAAGAAAGAATTAAAACTATATATATGAAAAAATATTTGATTTATATATTTATCCTATTTATATATTTTTGTGTTTGTGTTGATAAAAGTAATGCAAATCAAACAGAACAGCAAATCTTAAAGATAAGAGAAGGCACATTTGCAAAAGTAATGACAAGAGATGAATTTTCAACATTAACAGCTGATATTGGTGATGAAGTTACGTTTATTAATACGCAAGATATGTATGTATATGAAACGAATGCAATACCTGAGAATACAGTTTTTTATGGAGAAATAGAAGATGTAAGAGAACCTGTTGAAGGAAAAGATGGATCATTAAAAATTTCTATATATAAAATGATAACTCCCGATAAAAAAGTTTATCGTTTATCAGCACATATATATAGTGAAAATGATAATTATATTGGAGGTAGAAATACACAAAGTATATATTATCATAAGGTTCCTCATTACAATTATGGATTAAAGCCAATGTTAAAAGTTGCCCCATTGAATGTATATGAAATGGGTAAACATACTGTAGTTAAGCCGGGGGCAGAACTTTTTGTTATTTTTGAAAAAGATATTATATTAAAATGAACTTTTTTAAAATTTGCTCGTTAGAGTCAATAGGTAATATAATGTGAGTAGTATAAAGGAGAAATACATGAGGAAAGAATTATTATCATTATCAATTATTATTGCTATGGCATCTACTCCAAGTTTGTGTTTTGCTGATTCAAACTATAATGTTATAACGCCAGCTATACAGACTATACCTGCGTCTTCAAATACATATCAATCACAATATCCATTGCCTGTAAATTCATATCAAACACAAGGATATAATTATAATAATTATGGTTATGGTAATTATAATAATCAATTGCAAGGAAATGTAGTTATGGTTCCGGCAAATACATCTTTTCCTGCGACATCAATGACTTCTCTTTCTTCTGAAACAGCCAAGTTAGGAGATAATGTTTCATTTTATTTGGGTTCAGACTTTTATTATGGTAATAAGTTAATTGCAGCTGCAGGAAGTAAGGTTAACGGTACAGTTATAATCGCTAAAAAAGGCGGATTGGGAAACCGTAACGGACAATTACAAGTTAGATTTACAAATATAATTACGCCAACAGGACAAATGATTCCAATAAGTGCCAAAATACAAACAGATGACGGTTCAGGTATTTTAAAGGCAGGAACAGCGAAAGATGTATCAAAGGAATATGCAAAAGATGCTGCAATAGGTGCCGCAGCAGGAGCTGTTTTAGGCACAGCAATGGGGGCTTTATCAGGTGGTAGTGTCGGAAAAGGTGCAATATACGGTACTGCTGTTGGTGGTGGTATGGGTATGGCTCAGAACTTTTTTGAAAGAGGCGGTAATGTTGAAATCCCTCAAAATGCACAAATGAATATTGTTTTAGACCAACCTGTTACAGTTTCTTCTAATACTCCTTATTAGTAGGTAAATAGGCTATTTGTTTTATCGTCCTTTTTTTGATAAAATAACTAGCAAATGGGAATTTAGGGATGTCAGTTATAAAAAACGATGATAATATAAAATCAAAGAATATTGGGAATAAAGCATTAATATATGAAGTCCCAGCGGTAGTCAGAAAAGACAAAGATGAAGTTTCTTTTGAGAAAGCATTGGTTTGGGCTTTTATCCTTCATCCTGCTGTTATTCTTATATTGTTACTTTTTTCAATAGTATTAAAATTTTTAGGAATTGATTTTAATTTATTTAATAAACCGGAGTTAAAACCTAAAGATATAGAATTTGTGCTTGTTGAGAAAGAAGCTCCACCAATAAATAAAAATACAAAAAATAGAGCTGATAAAAATTCTCAAGCAGGTGGAAAACATGATCCAAAACGTCCCGTTTCATTACCTCAAACGGCAGCACCAAAGGCTCCTGCAAAAAAGCCTTCATCACCTGCTCCCAAAAAACCGGCAGCACAAAAACCTAAGCCGCAGGTTAAACCACAACCTACAGCAAAGCCTCAGGTGCAAAAGCCTGCAGCTCAGAAGCCTCAACAGCAAGCTCCACAAAAGCCTGCACCAAAACCTCAGGCTCCAAAACCAACGGTAAAACCGTCTGTGCCGAAGCCGGCTGTTAATCCGTCATCTAATTTTAATATTCCAATACCAAAATCTGCTATTCCGCAGATAGCACAACCAACTACTGCTCCGGTTACTTCTGCGCCGAAAATTGGTGGTGGTTCATCAGGCACTGCAGGTAAATCAGGTTCTGCTGCTCCAAGTTTTTCACCTACTACTTCAAGCAGAGGTGGTGCTGGCATTGGTTCCAGTGGTGGCGGAAGATTCTCTAATACCGCAGGTTCAGGGCGTGGTAATGTAGGAAACCCAGGACCTGGAAATCCAAATGGTGCACCTGGTATTGATGCTATAAAAGAACCGGATTTTGGTCCTTATATGAAGGAACTCCAAAGACGTATAAAAATGAACTGGGATCCTCCGAAAGGAAATGAAAGTAAGCGTGTAATACTTTTATTCTCAATTACAAGAGACGGTAGGCTTAAAAGTGTAAAAGTACATCGTTCTTCAGGCTCAGAAGCTGCAGATAGAGCTGCTATTGATGCAGTTAAATTAACCGCTCCATTCAGACCTTTACCTCCTGAATTTAAAGGGGACAGTGTAGATATCCAATTTACATTTGACTATAATGTATTCGGTGTATCAGGCTAAGAAAATATAATAAGAAAAGAGGAAATAAATTATGGAATTACTATTACATTCAATTAAACTGGACTGGCCTGTATTATTGCCAATTCTTGTTTGTTCTATTTTAACTGTTGCTGTAGCTATTAATAGGTTTAGCTTCTATAACAAAAATAAACGTGATGTAGTTAAATTTATTAGAGCGTTAAAAACAGAATTAGTTAATAACAGACTTGATGCAGCAAAAAACCTTAGTATTCAATTAGGTGGTGTAATTGGTGAAGTGGCAGAAGAAGCAGTTAGAATTTTTTCTGAACAAAAAGTAGGGTTTTCACGTTCTTTTGATATTTCAGCTAATTTAGCTACAAGAAAATTGGAAAAATATTTGACTATTTTAGGTACAGTAGGTGGTGTATGCCCATTTTTAGGTTTATTTGGTACTGTAGTTAGAATTCTTTATACTTTCCAAGATTTAGCATCTCAAGGCAATCAATCTGCTGCGGTTGCTATGGGTATTGGTTCAGCATTAATTGCTACTGCATTTGGTCTTGGAGTTGCAATTGTTGCAGTTGTTCTTTATAACTTATTCCAATCTACAGTTAAAAGATATGAAGATGATTTTCAGCTTATTAAATTGTTATTCTTAAGCTTTACTGATTCAGAAGAAAAAACACAAACAAAAGCGTTAGTATAGGAAAATAAAATGTCTTTTTCAACAAATTCAGATAATAAAAAAGGTTTATTTACCGAAATAAATATTACTCCGTTAACAGATATTTTCTTGGTATTGTTAATTATTATGATGGTAATAGCACCCTCTTTTCAATCTATCGATACTGATATAAATATACCTGAGATTAATAGTGGAGTTTCTGTAGAACAAAAAAATGCTGAAATATCTGTAACTAAGCAAGGCAGATATTATATAAATGGCAAACCTATTTCTGCAGATAATCTGGTTGATGAACTTACCAATTTGAAACCTTCTTTAGAAAAGGCTGAAGTTGTTGTTAAAGCCGATACGGAAACAAAAAGTAGTGAAATCCAAAAAATTATGAAAGCGGCACAAGAGGCTCAATATGTTAAGTTAGTTCTTGCAGGTGAACCTCTTACTAAGAAAGAACAACGTAGTTTGGAACAAAAATCAGTCAATGATTCGATACAAAAAGAAAATAATGTAAAGTCAGTTAATACTAATGATTATAACTGGGATGAGTAAGGTAAATCAATATGGCAGGACAAAGAAAAACATTTAATGAAATTAATATAACTCCTTTAACAGATATTTTCCTTGTTTTACTTATTATTATGATGGTTATTGCACCATTGTTAGATCAGCAAGGTTTGAATTTGGCAGTGCCGAATATGATTGAAGTTCAGGATGAAATTAAAGATTCAAAATTGATTAAAGTTCTTGTTACTGATGAAGATAAATATATGCTCGATGATACTGAAATTCCGGTTGGTGAACTGTCTAATATGATATCAGAACAGGCAAAAATTAATACTGATGGGCTTTTAATAATGACTCAAGATAATGCAACACATGGCGCTGTTGTTAAATTGATGGATGAAGCTCGTAATTCCGGTGTTACTAATATATCAATTACTGAATACTAATTTATTATTATTCTTTAATAAGTAATACAACACTTTGTGTAGCTATAGATTTTTTCTCACCAACGGAGTCTTGTCCTTCCATAGTTTTTGCTTTTATTGATATTAAATCCTTATCAATATCAAGTATTTGGGATAATTTTTCTTGTATTAATGGAATGTATGGCTTCATTTTGGGTTCTTGTGCAAAAATTGTATTATCTAAATTATTTATTTTATAGCCTTTTTCTTCAATAAGTTTTTTTGTTTCTTTTAAGAGTATAGTGCTATCTATATTTTTATATTTAGGGTCATTATCTGGGAAATGAGTTCCTATATCACCAAGTGCTAGTGCACCGAAGAGTGCATCAATGATTGAATGAATTAACACATCAGCATCTGAATGACCTAAAAGACCTTTTTTGTAATCAATTTCAATACCGCCAATTATTAATTTCCTTCCTTCAATAAGTTTGTGAATATCAAATCCTTGACCTATTCTAAACATTTTCTTTTCCCCATACAAATTTATTTATTGCTTTTACAAAGCCTTCGTTATCAACTGTATCTGTAATATAATTTGCTTTTGCCTTTATTTCTTCGGTGCCATTTCCCATTGCGACACCTATTCCTGCTGTTTCAACCATCTCTATATCGTTATTTTGATCGCCTATTGCAAGAACTTCTTTCTCGGTAAAACCTAATTTATTTGCCAAAAACTTTATGGCATTACCTTTTGTAGCCTCTTTATTGGCTATTTCGCAAAAAATATCTGTAGATTTTACTACATATATTTCAGGGTATTTTGATTGAAGTTCTTTGATTAAATCTTCAATTAATTGAGGGTTATTATCAATTGCAAGAATTTTATTTAGTTTTGAAAAATCAAGGTCATCAAAGGAATTAACTTTAAAGTAATCTATTCCTTTGTTCCCTACGTAGGCTTTTATATAATCATTATCATTTTCAACATAAAGAACATCTTCTATATATACATTCATATGAATGTTTCTGTCTCTAAGCTCTTTAACAATTTTTCTTGCAATATCTTGAGGCAAATATTTAACATCAAGAATTTTACCGTCATAGGTATTTATTAATCCGCCTTGATAACATATTAAAGGGCATTTTATTCCAATTTCATCAGCAACATATTTTGCACTTGCATATGTTCTTCCTGTTGCAATTGCAACGTAGACTCCATTTTTGATCAAGTTCTGCATGCAAGCTTTGATATTGTCTGTTAAACCTTTTTTTTCAGAATAAATGGTTCCATCTATGTCTGTTACAACCATTTTAATCATAATTTATATGCCCTCATTAATGCCGCAATGGTCTTTGCATCATTTATTTCGCCGTTTTTTACCATTTCAAAAACTTTATCTCTATTTATAGCTATATAGTTAAGTATTTCACCTTCATCAAGGTGTTGACCTTTATAGGTTAGATTATTAGCTTTAAATAAATATAACTTTTCATTGCAAAATCCAGGGCTTGTCCATATAAATCCTAATGATTCCCAGTTTTTTGCAATAAATCCGGTTTCTTCTTCAAGTTCTCTTTTTGCTGCAGATAAAATGTCTTCATTTCCTTTATCCAGTTTGCCTGCCGGAAGTTCATATAAAATTTCTTTTGTTGGATACCTGAATTGTTGTACCATCAGAATTTGTTCATTTCTTTCTGCTACTATAACAACACCGCCTGAATGATGAACAACTTCTCTTATTGTTTTGTATCCATCAGATAATTCAACATCATCTTTTGTTATATTAAATACTTTTCCTTCGTATATATTTTTTGAATTAATTGTTTTTTCGTATAATTTTTCCATATGTAAATTATACAATGTTAATGAATAATTTTCAGTATTAATTTATTTTATATATATCAAAATAAGAAAATTTGCCTGTGTTATAATTTACCTATGAGTACAAGAAATATAATAGGCTTTTGGGGGTATCCTCATCCTGATTTGATAGAAAAATATAAAAAATTATATCCAAATGCAATTTGGGTTGATTTTGATATTGATTATGGTTTCCCAAAACAAGATATATTGCCTGAATCATATTGTACGATAGTTAAGAATATTATTAATTGCGCTTTTTATTATAAAAATCAATTACTGGTTATATTAGCACCAATAGGTAAAGACAAATGTGATAGCGGGTGGTTTGCATATGAAATTTTGAAAGATATGGGATATCCGGTTATTTCTTCTATTTTCGAAGAAACAAAATATAAAAAAGAAATTAAAATCTCTACTTCAAAGCTTCCTTTAAGACAAAAAGTTGAATTGATTACAAAAGGAATATATGAACCGCAAGTATTAGAAATTGAACAATGTCGTGCAAAATTTGGCTTTTGGGGTGTGCCGCCTAATGATTTATCAATCTTAGAATTATTCCCTGATGAAACTCACTTATATGGTTGGACAAGATGTGTTGAAGCTATGGCTCCAGCTGATATTGAACTTGAAATGTATATAGATATTAATGTTCCAACTGTATTTTATTCACAGTCTTTTTGTTCAAAAGCACAGATGGCAAAATATTTGGCTGATAAATATAATGGACTATATATTGATATAGATGATACTGTTACTAATTCTACAAAAGCAAAGATTGAAGCTTTTTTGAGGTTGCGATGAATAAAACAGATATAGTATTAGATGCTGGTACAACCTGGTCAAAAATAATAGAAAGAAATTCATCTGATTTAATGAATGGATATAAAAATTTTATTGTTAAGTCAGAAAATGGTTTTAATTATTATGTTTTGCCATCTTCAAAATTAAAAGAAATGAAAATTAAATTTGATAAAGCGACGGGGCATATGTCTTTAAGTATGCTAAAAAATAAAAAAGACTATGAAAATGAAGTTATTGCATTGATTCAGGGATTTAGAAAAAAAATTACAGATGATGCAATCATCTTGGATATGGGAAGTCGAGATTCTAAATGGGCGCAATATAAAGACGGTAATTTTAAAGATTTGGATTGGAATAATTCATGTTCCAGTTCAACCGGCGCAACGATTGAAATGCTTTTAAAATTTTATAATATAAAACTTGAAAATTTAAAAGTATCTGATGAAAAATATGTTATAACTTGCGGTATATTCGGCTTGGAAAAAATTATGGATGATATTGCAAAAGGTGTAAATTCCGAAATTGCCGTTTCAAAGTTTATACATGGTATTGCCTTTAATGCTTGGAATTTTGCTAAGAAACCATCTAAATTATACTTATCTGGTGGCTTTTGTGAGAATAAATGTTTTGTTGATTCTTTAAGTAAATATTGTGAAGTTATTTCTTTGGGACGTTTTTTACTGTGTGAAGGATTGATTTAAATCTTTAAAATGTTATCCTGATTGTGTGTATACAAATTGGAGAATAAAATGAATATAAATTCTGTAAGTTTCGGTCGTACTATAAAAGTTAATGCACCATATAAAGTTGCTCAAGAAGCTGTGGATTTGATTAATACAGTTCCGACAAAAAAAGGAAAATCAAACGTTAAACAAAAATTAAAGGATATTTTTTATGATACAGACCAAGGTATAGCTAGAGTTGTTGCTCCTGATGGAAAAAAGGGTGATATATTTATAGTTAGTGGTGAGGCAAGTCAAGATGTTTGTTTGGTTTCCAATCATAAAAAATTTAATTTAGATTCTGCAAAAAAACAATATGGTAAGGATAGTGCAACTTATGAAGAAATTAAAAAATCTGAGAATGAGCGTTATTCTGACCTGTTAAAACTTATAATTATGGAAACACAAGAACCAATGGAAATTGGACTTAAGTATTCAAATAAAAAACATTGTATTGAATCAATCGATATCGTGATATAAAATAGGAGGACAAAAGTCCTTCTATTTTATACAGAATTTTTTATTTCTTTTTCTATTTCAGAAAGTGCCGATATTAAGTTTGTTTTATCTTTTCCTGCCCCTTGAGCATATTGTGGTCTGCCGCCACCTTTACCACCAGTTTGTGAAGCCAGTTTATTTACAATCTGTCCTGCATTAATTCCTTTCTTAACAAAAGAATCACTTACTTTAACAACATATGTGATTTTGTCTTCATCAACAGATGCTAAAATAATTATTGATTCTCCAAGTTTAGAAGCTAAAAGTTCACTTCCAAGTTTAATAAGGTTAGCAGGATATGCTTCCATTTGAGTGATAAATAATTTTCCACCATTGACTTCTTGAGCCTTTGATACAAATGATTGGAATTTTGTTTTTGCTTGTTCTGCTTTCAAATTTTCAACTTCCAATTGAAGGTTTTTATTATCAACAGCAAGCTTCATTATTCTTTCACCAAGTTCTGATACAGGACATTTAAATGCTTGTGTCATTTTATCTATGATATCAGATTTTTCACCTAGGAATTTTAACGCAGTATTTCCGCATACGGCTTCAATTCTTCTTGTACCTGCTGCAACTGCACTTTCTGAGACAATTTTTGTAAGTCTTATTTTTCCAGTTGAACTTACGTGTGTACCTCCGCATAGTTCTGAAGATATATTTCCGAATTTAACAACCCTTACATTATCATCATATTTTTCTCCGAATAAAGCCATGGCACCTGACTTCTTTGCCATTTCTATATTCATAACTTCTGTAGTTTGATTAATATCTTCATTTATCCAATTGTTGATAATATCTTCAACTTCCTGAACTTCTTCTTTTGTCATTGCTCTTGGAAAAGTGAAGTCAAAACGAGTTCTGTTTTCTTCAACAAAAGAACCTGCTTGGTGAACTTCTTCACCTAATACTTTTCTTAATGCTGCTTGAATTAAATGTGCATTAGAGTGATGTATAGTTATTTCTTTTCTTCTTTCAATATCGATAGAAGCTTTAACGGAATCTCCAACTTTTGCTTCTCCATTAACTATTTGTACTCTATGAACAAATAATTTATTAACTTTAAATGTATTTAAAACTTCAGCTTTAAAGCCTTTACCTTCAATTATACCTGTATCACCGACTTGTCCGCCTGATTCTGCATAAAACGGTGTTTTATCAAGCATAATATCTATAAAATCACCAGCTTCTATAATTGCAATAATTTTTGCTTCTGCTTCTGTTTGATTGTAGCCTACAAAATTTGTTGAACCAAATTTATTTTCTACATCAACATATACTAAGTCATCAGTAAGACTGATTTTGTGTGCAGCTGATTTAGCTTTTTCTTTTTGTTTTTGCATTTCTTCTTTATAGCCTTCGGTATCAACACTTACGCCTTTTTCTGCGGCTATCTCTATTGTTAATTCAAGCGGGAAACCAAATGTATCATATAGTTTGAATGCATTTTCTCCGTCAATTCTATTTGAGTTTTGTATTAAATCTTCTAATAATTTATAACCTCTGTCTAAAGTTATCTTAAATCTTTCTTCTTCTTGATTTATTGTAGATTTGATTTTCTCAGCATTTTTCTCTAAATCGGGATAAGTTTCTTTATATTGATTGATTACTGTATCTACTATTTCACTTAAAAACGGAAGTTCTAATCCAAGTATTTTACCATGTCTTAATGCACGACGTAAAATCATTCTTAAAACATAACTTCTTCCTTCATTACCTGGAGTTACTCCGTCATTAATCATAAATGTTACACATCTTGCGTGGTCTGTTATTATCCTTAAAGAAATATCTGTTTTTGAATCTTTTTTATATGGCACTTTTGACATTTCGGAAACTTTGTCCAAAATTGGTTTTAAAAGGTCTGTTTCAAATGTTGAATCTTTTCCTTGTACAACCATTGCAATTCTTTCTAATCCCATTCCTGTATCTACGTTTTTCTTTTTTAATGGGGTTTGATTTCCTTCTTCATCTTGGAATAATTCTGTAAATACTAAGTTCCAAATCTCAACCCAACGGTCGCATTCACAGGTCGCTATAGAACAATTATCACTACATTTTAAGTGTTCACCTAAATCATAGTGAATTTCTGTGCAAGGACCGCAAGAACCTGTTGCACCAGGAGGTCCCCAGAAATTGTCTTTTTTGCCTTTTCTTATTACACGTTCAGGTGCTACTCCAACATCTTTTGTCCATATATCATATGCTTCATCATCTGTTTCATATATAGTAATCCATAAACATTTAGGATCCAATTTTAGGTAATTTGTTACAAAATCCCAACTCCAAGGAATAACCTCCTTTTTGTAATAGTCACCAAAAGCAAAATTCCCTAACATTTCAAAAAACGTATGATGTCTTGGTGTCCTTCCTACATTTTCTATATCGGAATCTTTTCCGCCGGCTCTTGCACATTTTTGACAAGATACTGCTCTTGCTGGTTCAAATGGTGGTTTTTCTAAACCAAGATAATATGGTAAAAACTGAAGCATTCCAGCTGTTGTTAATAAAACTGTTGGGTTATCAGGAACCAAGCTTGAACTTGGAACTTCGGTTGATTGATGTTTATCTCTGAAAAATTCAATAAATGCTTTGCGTATTTCATTCCCTGTTAACGGAGTTGTCATTTTATATTCCTTTTCTTACTTCTTTATAGAAATATTTTACAACAAACATTATAGTGTGTTTAACTAAACAGAAATAAAATTCCAAATATAAAAAAGACTTACAATTGTAAGTCTTTTGTTTCCCCAATTCTTTTCCCTAGTCTGTAGTACGCTCTTTAGTCAATTTTAATCAAGTAAAGTTTCCAATATACTTGCATTCTTTATTGCTAATGCATTTTCCTTAACTTTTTGTTTATGTATGTATGTCCTTAAAGCTTCACGTATTAGCTCGCTTCTTGTACGATTTTCTCCTTCAGCTACTTCATCAATTCTTGTTAAAAATTCTTCGGGCATTGAAATTAAAACTCTTGCCATTTTATATTCCTCTTATTTATTTCTCTCGTACTTATATAAAAACAATTGAGAAATAAAAATTGCATATTTTGTATATAAAAAAGAAAAACCCCATATATTACAAGGGTTTTTCATGTTTACATTTGTTTACAATTATAAATCTTCATCTTCGAATCCTGGAGAACGTGTTGGCAGTTTTTTGTATCCGGGGTTCGTGTATACAGCTTTTTTTATGTATTTGTTTGTATAATCGCCCTTTTCAAATAATTTCATTAGCATATTTTCTCTTGTAACTAAAGAAGAAACACTATTTCTTGCAGTAGGATTTTTTTCTGTAAGTTTCATCCAAGTTGCAGCTTCAAGTGTCCAAGCGTATGTTTCTTCATTTAGTGATGCAAATTCATCTTGATGAATTGCTTCGTGTGCTAATAATGCAGCAATAGCTTCTGGTGGTGCATTACGGTGTTTTTCATTAATATAGATGTATAATTTGCCTTTTTTCTTCCAACCTAAAGCATCAAAAGATGCGTATTCTGGATTTATTTCTGCAATATTTTTAAATTCAATTTTAACCGATTTTTCTGTTAAATTATTTCCCATTAATGCATTGTATGAGTATTTTGCTATATTTACAGTTTGCATAAGTTCCATTGCTTGCATAACTGCACCGTCTTTAGTTACTTTTTTGTATTTTTTTGCGTATGCATCAGTATCAAATTCAGGTTTGTTAACACTCAGTCCATCAGCAATTTTTGCTTCTTTTAGTCTGTTTTCATCAATGTTTGCTTCGTTTGCATATGAATTATATTGTATTAACAAAGTTAAAATAATAATAATAGTTAATAATATTTTCTTTTTCATACATTCCCTATCTACTTCTTATCATATTAGTATTATGTCCTATTTATTTTTTAAGGACAAATTTTTTTTAATCAATTTTATCCTGAATGAAAAAATAACCTTGTGAATATAATAGTTTTATTAATTTGTAAATTTAAGTAAAGTTTCTTTGGTTATAAAACTATACATATTTTTTATATTTATTTGAAATCATGTTTAATTTAGTATATTCTTTTTATGTAGATTATGGGTTAAAAACTTATTTATAATAAGCCTTGAGAGAAGAAAAGAGAAGAATATGGAAACGTTTCTCAATGATAATATGTATGTAATAGATTTAGGTGAACTTAATACTGCTCCTGAGATTATATTTGAATTAAGTTCAATTTTGGATAAGGACGAAGTTAAAAATAAAAGAATTTGCTTAAGACTTGGTAATGTTGATTTAAATCAGGCTCAGCTTTTAAGTATAAAATCATTAATTAGTGGTATAGATTCTACATTGTCTAGTGTTGATACAAAATCTATAGAAACAGAAAAAGTTGCACTGTCTTTAGGTATAATTGTTTCAAATATTTCTGCTGAAAATTCAGTTGAAGTTGCACCCACAATGCCATATAAAATGGCTGAAGAATTAAAGGATGAGGTTACAAATACTGATATTGTAGAAAGTCAAGTTATTGTTGAAGAATCTGATATAAATGATGCAATAATAGAAGATAGTACAAATTTAAAATCTGATAAAATTGAAGATTCTGATGAAGTTGAAGAAAATATGGAACTACAACAGGAAGAATCTCATATAGAAAAAGAATTTGTTGATGAACCAACTGAAATAATTGATTCTGATATAGATAATAGTGCTCTTCCGGAAGCAACAAAAGAAGAAATACAAGATGAGTTAGATGTTATTTTTGGCTCAACTCCTTCTCAGACAGTATTTTATGATATGCCGCATACTAATGAAATATACGAGGAACGTGAGGAGTTAACAGATATTATTGTTCCGGAGCAAGAATATACAAAAGAAGATATAGAACTTGAGTCTTTTCCAACGAAATATATAAAGCAAACAATTCGTTCAGGGCAAGTTATAAACTATGAGGGAAATGTAGTAATCATTGGGGATTGTCATCCTGGTTGTGAAATTACTGCTTTTGGAGATATTACTGTTTGGGGAGTATTGAGTGGTATTGCGCATGCAGGAGCTGGAGGTAATCAAAAAGCTAAGGTACGTGCACTAAAAATGAACGCTATACAATTAAGAATTGCAAATTGTTATTCAAGAAGACCAGATTCATTGAATACAGTTTATATAGAAAAAACAAATTCTTTTACGCCGGAAGAGGCAAGAATAGTAAATGGTGAAATAGTAGTATTTAAGATGAATGATTAAGGAGCAGATTAAATGGCAGGGAGAGTTATAGTAATTACATCCGGTAAAGGCGGAGTGGGTAAGACTACTACAAGCGCAAATATCGGTACTGCACTTGCTAAAAATGGACACAGTGTTGTTCTTGTAGATACAGATATCGGTCTTAGAAATCTGGATTTGTTATTAGGACTTGAAAATAGAATAGTATACACACTAGTAGATGTTGTAGAAGAACGTTGCAAACTAAAACAAGCATTAGTAAAAGATAAGAAGAATCCAAATTTATGTTTGTTAGCTGCGGCTCAGACAAGAGATAAATCTTCTGTGAGTGCAGAACAATTAAAGAAAATAACTGAAAAATTGAAAAAAGATTATGATTATATTCTAATTGATTGTCCTGCAGGAATAGAACAAGGTTTTCAAACAGCTATTGCAGGTGCTTCTGAAGCAATTGTTGTTACAACTCCTGAAATGTCTGCGGTTAGAGATGCGGATAGAATTATAGGTCTTTTAGAGGCTGCTGATGGAATAGAAAGTTATAAACTTTTATTAAATCGTGTAAGACCTAATATGATTAAATCTAAAGATATGATGAGTGTTGAAGATGTTGAAAATATTCTTTCTTGTCAAAAAATTGGGGTAATACCTGAAGATACTGGTATTATTACTTCTACGAACAGAGGTGAACCGATTGTAAATAATGAAAAATCACTTGCGGGTAAAGCATATATGAATGTTGCAAGAAGAATTGAAGGAGAAGAGGTTCCTTTCTTGGATATAGATGAGCCGAAAGACATTGTTGGAAAATTAAAAAAGTTTCTTTCTGGTTTAAAGAAACAAGGAAAGGAGTAAAAAATGAAAACACTTTTTTCTGATATTTACAATAAAATAATGGAATTGTTTCAGATAGAACGTTCTGAAAACACCAGTGAGTGTGCTGCTAACAGACTTCAAGTTATATTAATGCATGATAGAACTAAATTAGATCCTCTTATTATGAATAAGATGAGAGAAGAATTGATTGATGTTTTTTCAAAATATGTTGTTATAGATAAGGAAGAACTTGAAATTGGTTTAAAACAAGAAGGAGATGCAGCTGCTTTAATGTTAAATATTCCAATTATCCGTGCTAAGACAGAAGAAGAACTTGAAGAATTAAGAAAGAAACTTCAAGAAGAGGAAGAAAAGGTTTCGGATGATGACGATGAAGAATCAGAACAAGAAGAGATTGTTGATGGTGAAGTGACTGAAGTTATTGAAGAAACTGCGATTGAATCTTCTGATGATGATGTTATTGTTGAAGAGGAAGATATTAAAGAATAATAAACTGTTGTTTTGTATTTAAAAAGAGGGTTTATAAACCCTCTTTTATTATTTCTTTTATTATAATATTCTGCGAATTTATGTTATTTATTATTGGAGTTAGTTCATTTGAATTTTTTTCCTCCGTTGTTTTAATTATTGGACTTTTTTGAGTATTTAATGCCATTTGTATATCTCCAATAATTGCAATTATAAGTAAAATACTAACAAATATATTCCATAAAATTTTTTTCATAGAAAAACCTTTTTATTATTTGACTGAGATAATTATATTATTTCATATATTTTATGTAAATAACCAATTATGAATATTGTTTGATATATTATTCATGAGTAATATAATTTTATTTTATTTTTTAGTTACATATAATTAATAGTTCATTTTAATTTTGTTATTAAATGATGTGAAAAATTAATTAGAGTAGGGTTGATTTTTTGTTTTCAGCATATAATAATAAACATGTAGCGCGGGATGGAGCAGTCTGGTAGCTCGTCGGGCTCATAACCCGAAGGTCGTTGGTTCAAATCCAGCTCCCGCAACCATTTAGAGTAAGGGGATTTCAGGATTTTTGAATTCCCCTTTTTTCATAATAAAACTGTAAATAATTCAACTATAATTCAACAATGTAGCAAATTTATAAATTTAGGATAGAATATTGTTATGACTATTAATTATCAATTTCCCAATAAGGCTGAAAATTCATATCAAAGTTTTTCTAAATTAATTGCTATGTATGATTATTTGATTGGATTATTGGTTGAAGATGTTATTATCGATTTTTCTAATACAACATATTTGGAAGCTAATCTATCTGCGTTAATGGGTGCAATATTTGATGCTACAGATGTTTTTGTTTCGATAGATTTTGCAAATTTTAAACCTCAAGTTCAGAAAATATTGCAAAAAAATGATTTTTTAAGCAATTATGGTTATCCCAAAATTGAAGATTATTATTCTACGACTATTAAATATAGAAAATTTAAAGCAGCAGATAATCAATTATTTTATCAATATATAAATGATGAATTATTAACAAAACATGATTTCCCTAAAATGTCTGAAAGTTTTAGAAAAGAATTTGCCAAAAGCCTATTAGAGATTTTTGTTAATGCAAAAATTCATGCAAATTGTGACTATGTATATACTTGTGGACAATATTTTCCAAACAAAAAAGATTTATATTTTACCATTGTTAATACTGGTACTACTATTAAACAAAATGTATGTAATTTTTTTAATAGAGAAGATATAAGTGCAATACAAGCTATACAATGGGCTATAAAAAAAGATACGACAACAAAACAAGGTATCTCGGGTGGATTGGGATTTGATACTGTTAGAAGGTTTATTGGGCAAAATAAAGGTTCCTTACAAGTTATATCAGATAACGGATATTTATATGAAGATATTTATGATAGAATAAGTGTGAAGGAATTTAATGATACATTCATTGGCACTGTTGTTAATTTGAAAATCAAAATGGATGATACTCAAGATTATTTAACAGAAGATGAACAAATTGATGAAATATTTTTCTAGGAGAAAAAATGTCAAATAACGAAATAAAAATCAATATTTATAATGAAGTCGGTGGAAGTGCGGCTGTTTCAGATACTGACGGGCAAAAAGTTTTTGAAAAAATAAATAAAGCATTAAAAGCTGGTAATGTAGTTATTCTCGATTTTATGAATATAGAAATGGTGATATCTGCATTTCTTAACACTGCTGTTGGACAATTATATAAAGAAAATTATAGTGTTGATTTCTTGCGTCAAAATGTAAAAACATTAAATATGAATAAAGACGACCGAGAAATACTTGCAACAGTTTTAAAAAGAGCGAAAGAATATTATCAAAATCCTGAATACAGGGAAAAATTAAATGAAGCATTAAAAAAGGAATTAGATAATGGTTAAAGTTTATGACATAAGAACTTATAAGCCAAAATCGAGTGATAAATTTCTTTTTGATACAAATGTCCTAGTACTTTTATTTAATGGTTTAAATCCTTATATAGATGATATAAGGTCAGAAGTTTATAGTGATTTTATGGATAAAATAATTAAATCAGGTGCAACTGTTTATTTAACTTCATTGAATTTAGCAGAATTTGTTAATGCACTTATTTCTAGAGAATATCGTATAAAAAAGGGCGATAGGAGTGAAGATGAATACCAAAGAAAAAGGGATTTTCGTAACTCTAACGATTATATATATGCAATAGGACAAATTAAGCCTATTATAAGGCAAATGTTAAATAGTTTTACAAAATTAAGTGATAATTTTGAAGAGTTAGCTATTGATGATTTGACCGACAATATAAAAATTGATTTTAATGATGAATATTTTAATTATCTATGTAATTATAACGACATAAAATTAATTACAGATGACGCTGATTATTCTTTATTGAATTCACCGTTAGAAATTATTACTGCTAACTCTAATATATTGACTATATAGTAATATCTTTTATTTACTAATTTTTTTATTATGTTCTTTATAAAATAAATTAGTTAGAATATTACTAGCTTTTGCGTCGGCTTTTTGTAATAAATGCCCATAAATATCGGTTGTTGTGCTTGTTTTTGCGTGTCCTAGTCTTTTGCTAACTGTTGTACAATCTAAACCACTTAATATTAATATACTTGCTTGAGTATGTCTGAATGCGTGTGGATTAATATGGGGTAATAGTCTTAATTTTTCTTTATGTGATTTTTTGCTGTTTTCTTCCTCTATTATAGCGTTATACTTGTTTCTAAATTTGCTACAATAATCTGTTAGAGTATCTGGGTGCATTGGTTTTCCGTTTTCTTGTACAAATACAAATCCTGTATCATTCCAATATGAGCCAAGAGCAAGCCTTTTGGTGTTATATTCTTTGCGATAAGTTTTTAATAACTCCATAACGGTAATCGGAATATTTATAACTCGTTTAGATTGTTCTGTTTTTGGTGTATCTTCATATATTCCACGTTCTTTTGAATATAAAAGGTTAGTGTCTATTATTATAAGATTGTTTTTAAAGTCAATTTTATTCCATTTTAATCCCATAATTTCACCACGTCTGCAACCTGTAAATATAAGCAAATTCATTGCTACTTGTTGTTTTAATGGTTCTTTTTTCAAATAAAACAATATATTTTCTACATCTTCTACCTGAAGGTAATTTGCTTCTTTTTTATCGACTTTTGGAGGTGTTGCTTTTGCTGCGGCATTGTATTGTACTAATAACTCTTTTTCTGCTTGAGCTAATATGGTTCTTATTAATCTGTGGTGTTCAAGAATAGTTTTATTACTAAGCGTTTTGCCAGTTTTTTTATTCAAACCATCTTTGCTAAGTTGTTCATATAATGCATTTAAATGTTGGGGCTTTAGTTCTGATAATTTTAAATGACCAATTGCAGGAATTATTCTTTTCAATAATTCTTTATATCGAACTATTGTTCTATGTTTTACACCTGTTCTTTCTTTAAGATTAATTACATAATCTGCATATCTTTCAAAAGATTGTTTATTATCTGCAACTATACCTTTTTTGCACTGTTCTTCAAACAATACAACAGCTTTTTTTAACTCTGTTTGTGTTTTTCTTTCACTCCAATTTGGCAGCACTTTAAAAGTCATTGTATATGGTTTCAACTGTTTACCGTTCATATCCCGACCTTTATGAACTCTGATAGAATATGAAATAATTTCACCGTCTTTATTTCTTCTTTCTTGAACGTTTGCCATAATTACCTCTTATTAATATTTTTTGCTATTTTTTTTAAAACATCTTGTGTTCTATATAATGCAAGATGCAATTTTTCTTCTATAAGATTTTGTTCGTGCAGCATTTCAGCAATTTCATTTTCGTTTAAATTTTTATTAGTATTTTTAATTTTTACGATAAATTCTTCTTCTTTTTGAAGTTCTTCTAAATAGTTATTAAAGTTTAACAAAAAACTACTCAATAACATATAATCAGACAAAAATATATTTAACAAATTACTTAAATTCAATTTGCTTACATTTAAGTTTTTGTTATCCTTTTCTAACTTGTTTGAAAAGCTATTTAACTTTCTTATTCCAAGAATAGCGTCATCTGATAACCCTAAATCTTCGCTAAGAGTTTGATTTTGATAATGTCTATATTCTTTTTTTTCATCCACAAGATACTCCATTGGTACTTTAAAATAATTACAGTATTCTTTTAAAACATTTAAAGACGGTGCTTTTTTACCTTTTTCTAAGTCTGAAATTTGTGGAGCAGTTAAATTTAGCTTTTTTGCAAGATTTGCTTGTGTACAAATTTTTTCAAATGTATTCAATTCTTCTCTTAATTCTCTAAATCGTTTACCTAGAATTTTATATTTTGCTCTTTTCATATTTAACTCCATTGTCTATTTGATAATTTAATACATAAATTCGCCTATTTATTATCAATATATACTAAAAAATAACAAAAATCAATATAAAGAATTATAATATAATTAAATAGACAAAAAATGTAATAAAAATAACAAATAGATAACAAAGGAGGCTATATGCAAAATACAGTTTTAATACCACAAATGGTAACAATTAAAAAAGCAGCAGAAAAAACAGGACTTGCGAATTTTTATATTCGTCAATTGTGTTTAAAAAACAAAATTATTCATGTTAGAGCAGGGCGTAAATATTTAATTAATTTTGAAAAATTAATTGAGTTTTTAAACGGAAATAGTGAGCTATATTAGGAGGAAGATATGCAAAAAACAAAAAATGCCCCTATTGCAAATAATAAGGGCACTCAAGCTAACTTTATTTTATCAGAAAATCTTAAAAATTCAAAGCAATTTATACTCGCAAATAAAGAGAAAAGACCAATTTCTCCAATAACAAACCAAAATATTGACATAACAAATCCTGCAAATTTTTATGATTACAAAACAGCTTTAAAATATTTGCAAAAAACAGATAATGCTGAATTTTTAGGCATTGTTCTAGGTAATATAGACGGCTCGACACTTTGCGGAATAGATATAGATGAATGCATAAATGGTAACGGCAAAATATCAGATGAAACATTGAAAATTGTTAAAACGATTAATTCCTACACAGAATATTCGCCAAGTAAAAAAGGCTTACACATATTAACATATGCTAAAAAGGCAGGAGCAAGGTGCAAACGGAGTGATTTAAATTTTTGCAAATCTTTGGAAATTTATGATTGTAACCGTTATTTTACATTAACTGGCAATGTTTTTCTTAAAGCAAATATTGAAAAACGACAAACAGAGATAACAGCATTTGAAAAAAGATATTTTCCTGCGTTACCAATGACAAAAGCCTTAAATCACACGAATATTTCAGAAATTTCAAATCTAACGCAAAAAATCGAATACGCACTCGGCAAAGATAGTAAACTACAAGCGCTTTGGAACGGTCAAAGATACTCTAATGACGAAAGCTGCAACGACTTAGGGTTAATGTCCAAGATTTTATATTGGAATGGCTATGATATTGCCAATGCTATTGAATTATTTAAATTAAGCCCTTATGCAGCTCAAAAAGACCAATTACATTATAAAAAGATGTTAAGGCGTGATTATCTCTTAAGAACAGCTCAAAAGTGCTTGCAGGGGGTGGCTCATGGGAAATTATAATCCAATCTATAAATCAATATGGCAAAGTCAAAGATTTACAAAATTGCAGCCTAGTGAAAAGCTCGTTTATTTAAACCTTTTAACTAATAAACAAGTATCTCAAAGTGGTATTTACAACATTATGCCTCAATATATCGCTTGTGATTGTGGACTTGATACAAAAGAAGTTATCAACATATTAGAAAAATTAGATAAATTACAAATGATTAAATTTTACAAGGACGAAAATTTAATTTTCATACACAAATATTTTAAATACACAAGAGGTATGATAAAAAACCCCAGCATTTTGAGTAAAGCCCTAAACAGGGAAAGAGAATTAATTGATAATAAAGAAGTTTGGCAATTATTTGATATGGAATTTTACTATGAACTTGAGCTTATTAATGAAGCATTGATTAAAAATCAATCAAATAAAAATAAAAATGATAATGATAATAATGTTAGCAATTAACTTAAAGGTAATCACAGAGGTAAAGGCATATTACAACAAAAGGAGAAAACGAAATGAAAAAGAAAATCAAACAAACAAAATTTATTATTAGTGAAAAACAGTTAGACAATGTCATTGAAAATACTTGTACTTTATACGAGATTATGTTGAGTTTGTCTAAAGATTTAAGATTTAACAAAAGAATTATTAGTGTATTATTTTTTATACTTGGTGCATTAATTGTTTCAATTATTGGAATTATTATTCACTTTAAAACGTTAGGATTATAGGAGGAATGATGAACAAAAATCCTAAAACAGAAAACCTTATCCCATTGTCTGCCAGAAATCCGACCGAAAAGAAAGAATTACAACAAAAGGGTGGTAAAATATCTGCAAAAGTCAGGCAAGAACGCAAAAAGCTAAAAGATGAGTTGCTATATCTTTTAAATGTTGAGGATAAAACAGGTAAAACAATGCAAGAGAAAATGTGTTTATCTCTTGTTAAAAATGCAATAGATGGCAATGTGAAAGCTTTTGAGGTTATAAGAAATACAATAGGTGAAAATGAAATCAGTAACATTCATGCCAGCATAGAAAGCACTATTGACGATAAAACCATTAATAAGGTATTCGAAAAGCTAAAAGAACTATAAGTGAGGGCAATATGACGAATAAAAATCCTAAAACTGAAAATCTTATACCCTTAAATCAATTAACAAAGGTTGAACAAAGAAAAATTCAAAGTGCTGGTGGTAAAAAATCGGCAAAAGTAAGACAAGAAAAACGTCTTATGAAAGACATATTGCAAATTCTTTTATCAGTGGAAGTAATACAAGATAAGACAATTAAATCAACAAAAGAAGCAATGTTGTGTAAGGCAATTAAAGGCAATTTAAAGGCGGTTGAATGGATACAGCATAGGTGAAAAACCCATTGAAAAGACAATGAGTTTATCACCAACACTTGAAGCTAAAACCGAAGAACAGCAGATTTTAGCTAATATTATTGCCAAACAAATAAGCTGAAATATTACCTTGCCAATTCATTAAAATGCTTTAATACTTCATTATGAATTTTATTATACCCATCATCATAAGATTTAACTTGAATATCTGTTTTGCGTGCATCTAGGGGATATGATGAATAAACGGCTCCGTCATTTGCTGATAATATTGTTCCTGATGTATCTTCAAATTTGCTTGCAAACCATATACAAGGTTCAAGCCTATTTATATGTCTTACCATTGTTCCAACAAAATAAGCATTCTGATAATCATTTGATTTAATGTAGTATACACGTTTTTCATCTACAATCTGAAATCCTGATTTTAGAAATACTTTTAAATAATTGACCTGTTTGGTGTTTGCTACTTTTATGGTATTCTGAGCAGTTTTTTGTGAAGTTGTTGCCCCGTTACTTGTTTGCGTGTCGTTTGAAGTAGTATTTGTCTGATGATTTCCAACACAACTTACAAGTATAAATAAAATTATGGCAATAGCTATTAAAAGTAAACATCCATTTTTAGATGAACTTACAGTCGTCAATTTTTCTTCTGGGACTTCTTCTTTTGCTTTATTGGCAACTAATTGATAAGTTTTTAGGTCTGCTATTGCTGTAAATTCTTTTTTGTTTTTGTATTTATAATAAAAACATACTGTATTATCATCTTTAATAGCTTTTTTTAAGTCTTTTATATATAAGGCATAATCTGAATTTTGTATTAATTGATTTATTTCTTCATCTGATAATAAACGGATTTCTTGCGCATTTTTTAATAAAGTTTTTGTTGTTTCAAATCCTTTTCCTGTTTCTAATATGCTCTCAAAAGTGCAAATTGAATTTTTTGAAAAATTACCAGATATAATTTTAAACATTTTACACCTCACTTTAACTACTTGTACCTATAATATATCATTTTATAAATAACTTTTTATTCTATGCATATTTATTGCATAAAGACACAAGAAAATCAATATTTATTGTAGCTGCGACTAATTAATTTATTCACATATTTACTTGAAAATAAGTAAAGAGGTGAAAATATTATGTCAGAACTAAAAAAACTTTTAGGTAAACGAATTAGAGAAATTAGAATTGCTCGTAATTTGACACAAGAGGAGTTATCTGAATTAACCGAAATCGGAGCTTCAAGTATAAGCAAAATTGAAAGCGGATATTTTCATCCAACCGATGAAAACCTTGAAAAGATTGCAAAGGCTTTAAATGTTGAGCCATATAAGCTATATATGTTTAATTCTCAAAAAGAGCCTAAGGAATTATTAGAAGATATGCAAGTTATGCTAAAGAACGCAAATGAAGATGAAATCAGGCTTGCATACAAGATTTTAAGTGGGATTTTTTATTAAAAGGGGATATATGACTAAACGTCAAGAATATACAAACGAATTACTAAACTTACTTTATAACTCAAAGAAGAATAACAAAACATTACTAGAAGTAAATCAAGGAGTTAAGGAGCTTATAAGAAAAGATATAAGCGGTATGATTGAGGTTATAAATGAATTGAATATACTAGGCTATACGCACGTTGTAGCAAAAAGAGGTATAGGACAGAACTTTTTTACAACAACACCAGAAGATTATTTGACATTAAAGGGTGAAGAATATATTGAGGATATGCAAAAAAATTTTACATAAAATAATTCAACAATAATTCAACTTTTTTACAAAAAACTACTAAAAATTATTAAAAATTAATTGATTTAAAATAGCTAAAACATTTATAATAATAGAGTTTGGGATATATTGCTAAAATTTGCAAAAAGTAAATTTCTCAACTCATAACCCGAAGGTCGTTGGTTCAAATCCAGCTCCCGCAACCATTTGAATTAAGAGGATTTCAAAAATTTTGAAATCCTCTTTTTATATATATAGCTTGTATCCTTTATGACTATTAACCCAACAACAAATTTTTTATTACTTCTGATAGATAACTTTTTAAAAAAACTGGCAAAAAAAATCATTTTAATATTTTTAAACTCAAAAAGGAGAGAATAATGAATATTAGTAAAATTTCATCAGCTCAAAATTTGCCTTTTAAAGCAAAAGTTGCTGTTAATGCATCTGATAAATTATTAAGTACTGAAGATAAAAAATATTTTGAATCTTTAGGACCTTCTATTGGTAATGAATCAGATTCTTTTGATATTTATATAAGCGATTTAAAACCTAGTGATATGAACCCTTCTGTATTAGTTTATCAATGTTCTCAAAAATATGTTTCAAATAATAATGGACAAGTTGTAAGTTCTTCAACTAAAGTTATTCCTTATGTAAAAGATGGAAAAGCTATAGAAGATAACTCTCCTAAAGCATATCTTCAGAAAATTTTTGGTCGATTAATAAAAAAATAAAATATATTACTTATTATTATTTAATAAATATGGATTTAGAGGTCCATCATTAAAAAGCTTTTTATCTTTTGTTATAAAGTGTGTGTCATAGAATAAACATACTACTTCATCAGAAAAGAATCCGCCCTTTTCTGTTAGTTTTACTGTGTAATCATTTTCTTCTATTAAATCGTACTTCTTTAATAATTGAATTGTTGGGTATAATATTGAATTTTCTATGTCTATACCTGTAATTTCTTTATATCTTTTTTTTCTAACGTAGTAGTTTTTTAATGGAAGAATCAATGCCCATCTTTGTTGTGCTTCTGAGTCTCTTATATATCCTCTGTTGAATGGGAGTATCCCATTATCTATTCTTGTATAATATTCATCGAAATTCTGTGTATTTAATATAAATCTATCTCTTAAAGAGGAAAAACCTGTTAAACCAAAAGCTATTTGATCTCTTTGATCGCAACATTGATTAAAGGCATATAATGAAATATCAGATTTCTTTTTTGTAAAAACGCGTCTTAGATTTTCTGTATATCCATATTCTTTTAAATAGTCGAATACCATCTGTTTCATCCTTATAGAATCTTCAGCACTTGGGCAATCCTCAGGATGGAGTTTTTTATATGTTTTTATTGTTCCTTGTTGATCTCCATATGCATCAACTTTAAGTCTATAAAATTGAATTTCATTGACATTAATTTTAACTATTTCTTCTAATTCTTTATACCATTCATAAACTGTTTGACCGGGGTGACCATATATAAATTCTATATTTGTTTTAAATCCCATGTTCATAGAATTATTGATGGCTTCTAATGCTTCTTTTTTGCTATGTGAACGATTCATCTTCTTCATGATTTCATCATTCATTGTTTGAACACCTATTGTTAATCTGTCTACACCATAATCTTTCAATATTCTTAAACGTTCTAATCCTGTTTCTCCTATTATAGTTGAAGGAGATAAATCATAATTGAATTGTCTTGTTTTCGTCATATCACACCTTGAGGTGAACATCTTAAGAAAACGTTTAAGTTGTTTTGGTGTTAAATCTGTTGGTGTTCCCCCACCAACTAGGGCTACTCTTAATTTTATTTTATCTATTCCTAATGTATTTAGATATATGTCCATTTCTTTTTCTAGTGCATCAAGATATTTATCCTTTTCTGTTTCTGCAGCTCCGTATAAAGATGGATAGTGGCAGAAAATACAACGCTTTGCACAGAATGGAATATGTACATATACGTCTAAAAATCCATCATGCGGTAATGTATAGTTCTTGAACATTTCATTGTATGCTATTTTTTCGTATTTCGTAATCGGGGGATAATGAACACCTGCAGGTATGAACTCACCTGTTTTGATAATCATTCCAAGTTCTTGTAGTTCTTTAAATTCCCTTACTCGTTTTTCTGCACTTAAGATTATATTATTGTAGTCCATATTTACCCCATACTAATTATAATTATTCCAAAAATTGATAAGAATAAGCCTGTTATCTCCTTCTTTGTTGGAATATACTCAAAAAATAATATACTAAATATAAATAAAAATAAAGGTTCTAAACTCATCAATGTACTGGCAACAATTAAGTCGCAATATTTAATTGCTGTTAATGATAGCCAAAATCCGCCATATGACGCAAGCATGATTGTAAGTGATAGCTTTATATTGTAATTTCTATCATTCAATGAGTTTTTCCAAGTTAAAAACTTTTTTGAAAAGATAGAATATAAAAGAAGGATAATTGCACTAAATAGCATTCTATACATGGTTACTGTTATTGTTGAATTACTAACTAGGACGGGTTTTATTAAAACCATAGAATAGGAAGTGCAAATTAAGGATGAAAGTGCTAAAATGATACCAGTTATTGATGTTTTGGAATTAGTATATTCTTGCTCTTTAGAAAAAATAAAGAAACCTAATCCAGACATTGTTATGATTATTCCTAGCCAGACAAGTAATGAAGGATTTTCTCCTAAAAAGATAATTCCGAAGACCCCTGTAAAGATATCTGGTCCGGCAAATAGAATTAAGGATAATACAAATGGTGATAGTTTGTTGAGTGAAGCAAAGAATAAACTGTCTCCTATTGCTATCCCTAATAATCCGCTAAGAAATATATTTAAAAGAAACTCTATGTCTATTTTAAAACTTGTATTTGTTAGAAACATTAGAATTGCAAGAAAAAATATGCTTAAACTTGCTTTTATTAAAGTCATCGCAATAGGCTCAAACCTCTCTCCGAACTTTTTAAAAGCTAGAGTACATATCGCCCAACAGCCGGTTGATATTAATGCCAGTATAATTCCTATAATATCTTTATTCATTCTTTAGTTTCTGTTTTATTATTTCACTAATTGTTACCACATAGCTAATGTCACTTTTTGGTGTTTGACATAATGGTCTGTATAATAATACATTATTTCCACTATATATTTTGTCTGTATTTTGTATTAATGATATTTTATAACTATCTAATAAATCCTTTTTTACATATGATAATATTAATAAAGAATTACTTAGACTTCCTTTATAATATCTGGATTTAACTTTAAAATTAACTGTATAAGTATTTTTATATTCAAAAAAACAAGGACTTGTTGCTGTTAAATCAGTGTTTCTTGCGACAAGAATGTAGTCTCTATTTATTTTATCTAATATTGAAATAGAGTTTATGATTTTTTTACTACTGTCAAGTTTCAAATAAATAATATAACCATTAATAATATCTTTGAATTTAAGAAGATTTTCAAATAATGCCTGATCTAAATCATAAATTTCAATTTTTAAGATTGTCTTTTGGTCATTTTTTTGCATTTCCTCTAATAGTTTCATTAATGATTGAATTTGTGTATTTTTTTCACTTTCTGTATTGTATTGTAGTTTATATCTTATAAGTTTAAAACTAGTGCTTAGATCCTTATCGTATAAATAATTATCAAGCCCCGTATTTATAGATGAATCATAAAAATGTATAAAATTAGAAGAGTGCATATATGCAAAGAAAGGAAACCAAACCTGAGCATAATTTGCTTTGAAATATTTTATTTGTTCTTTATTCTCTTTTGCTTTATATATTAATAATTTAGGAATTAAAAGTTCAAACATTCTATCAAAACATTTTACACTGTTGTTTGTTTCACAGTATTTAATTTCATTTATTAGGGATTTCTGTGAGATATTATATATGGAAAATTCAGCACCTATATATATTATGAATATAAATACACAGATTATTAAAAAATTCTTTTTCATATATATTCTCTCTATTTCTTATATAAAATTGATTTTATTTTTTCTGTTAAAGTTACAATAGATGAAATATCGCTATATGGGATTTGGTTCTTAATATAAAGTCCAATTGTTGAGTTTTTTTTGTAATATTTATCTGTATTTTGTAACATTGATATTTTATATGAATTAATTATATTTTTATTAATATAGGAAAGGTACATAACTCTATCATTTAGCATTCCTTTATAATATTTTGTTTTTGGAATATATGCTAAATTATTTGAATCAAAGAAAAGTGTTGTTCTGGAAACTAATACAAAGTTCTTATTTATTTCATCTAATAAAGGTAAGCGGTCAATTATATCTTTGGGTTTTCTAATGTGAAGAGCAACTGTGAAACCTGTAATATTTTTATAATTTTTAAGTATTTCAGGGATTCCGACTATGTCACCTTCCGCTATATCCATTTTTATAAAAATTTTTTTATTATTTAATTTTAATTCGTTTATCTTCTCCGATAAAGAATGAATTCTTTTTGAAGAAATTTGATTATTAATTAGAAAACTATCTGAAGCAATGCATTCGCTCTCAAATTTGCATAGCGGATTGTATGGTTGAAAATGTGGAATCCCACAATCAAAAGCATATGCTGGTTTTTTGAAAATTTGTGCATATTCTTCTTCATAGTGCATATCATTATATACACCATAACCGAGTAAAACATCCGAAAGCCATAGCGCATATGCTGAATCAATTCTTGATGTGTATTCCAGCTTGACTAAATTATGTTCAACTCTGTTAATAAAAACTTCATTGATAAGTATTTTAGGAAGTAAGAGTTCAAAAGCTCTATTAAAACATTCATCTGTATTATTCTGTATGCAATAAGAAATTTTACTTTTGTTATCTTTTTGTCTGTTAATATATATTAATAACTCAACTGTAAAATAAGCAATAACTAATATTGATACGAATAATGTCAATAATAAAAAGGACTTTTTTTTCATAAAGGTTAAATAGCATAAATGAAGAATTGTGTCAAATTTGTATAAGTTATCTTTTGTTATATACTCTATTAAAGAGAAAAGCTTATGATTGATATACATGCTATAAGAAGATTAGATAAGAAAAAATTAAGAGATTATATACTTCTAAATGGTATAGAACAAAACGAATTGTTTGAAAAAGCCAGAAATATAAGAAAAAAGTCTCAATTTGGAGATAATGTAGAATTAAGAAGTGTTATTGAAATCTCAAATATTTGTGCTCAACAATGTAAATATTGTTCTATGGGGAAAAATGGTAAAGATTTATTCGTATTATCTGAGGAAGAAATTCTAAATAGGATATGCTCATTGGCAGAAAAAGGAAGACGGACTTTTTTACTTCAATCAGGAGAAATTAGTAAGCAGAGTTTTATAGATAGTATATCGCGGGTTTGTGAAAGGACTGTATCTTTGTATCCTGATATAAAATTAATATTATGTTTAGGTAATTTATCAAATAAACAATATAAACAGTTACTAAATTCTGGTGCAACAAGATATATTTTAAAATTTGAAACTTCTAATTCACAGTTACATAAATTTTGTAGACCAACTGATACATTTGAAAATCGATTAGAGTGTATAAATAATTTAATAAATTTAGGTTTTAAAGTTGGGAGTGGTAATATTATTGGGTTGCCTAACCAAACTATTGATGACTTATTAGAAGATCTAGAATTGATAAATAATTTAAATTTATCTATGGTTAGTGCTACAAAGTTTATACCTAATAATTTCTCGGAATTTAAAGATTATAATGCAGGAGATATAAATACAACAATAAATTTTCTGGCGATTTTGCGTATACTTAAGCCTAATTGTTTGATTCCGGCTACATCATCTTTAGAACAAGGAAGTCTAAATGGACAAATAAGAGGATTAATGGCAGGTTGTAATACTATTACAATTCACGATGGTACTCCCAAAGAGTTTGAGAAAAATTATTCAATATATTCTGATGATAGATTTACCCCTGGGGAATCGTATTGCAGAAGAATAGTTCAAGATGCAAATATGGAATCAGTGCCTTTTTTAATTTAAAATTATATATAAAATAAAATTTTCAATTATATATTTTTAAATTTGCTAATACAAAAGTGAAGAAGTTGTTTGTTTTTTTATTTTGTAGTGTTATAATCAAAAAGAGTATTCTTTATGAGTAATAATTTGAATCTTAATAGCAAAAAATATGATTTTATATTTAGGTCGCCTGAAAAAATTCTTCCTATAACTTTTTTTGTTTTATGTTTTATAGGTAGTTTATTATTGGTGATTCCTTTTTCAACTGTAGGAAAAATAAATTTTTTAGATTCTATTTTTACCGCTGTAAGTGCGGTTTGTGTTACAGGCTTATCTGTTTTTGATGTTGGCAGTAAGTTGTCTTTATTTGGACAATTAATTTTAATAATTCTAATTCAACTTGGCGGTTTAGGTATAATGAGTATTTCTTCTATAGTTTTTCTACTGCTCGGTAAGCGAATGTCTTTATCATATGCTAAAACAGCAAGAAATATTTTTGATGTTGAGAGTAATCTTGAAATAAAAAAAAGTTTGTTTTTGATTTTTAAATTTACTTTCTTGACTGAATTTATTGGTGCATTAATCTTATCTTTTTGCTTTATTATTGAAGAAAATAATATTTTTCAAGGCTTAAAACTTGGTCTATTTACTGCCATTTCAGCTTTTTGTAATGCCGGTTTTTTCTTGAAGTCTACAAATTTGATATCTTATAATACAAGTCCAATTATTCTTTATACTATTTCTTTTCTAATAATTTTAGGCGGAATATCTCCAGCTATTTGTGCTTATTTGCCAAACATTTTAAAGAGAAAGAAAATACCCGCAATGGGAGTTATAGTTTTTTATACCACAATAATTTTATTATTCGTAGGGACAATTTTCTTTTTAATTTCCGAATACAATGGTGCTTTACAAGGTCTTAATTTTATTGATAAAGTCAATAATGCTTGGTTTCAATCCGTAACAACAAGAACTGCCGGTTTTAATTCTGTTGATCTATCTAATATTAATACTGTTTCATATATTTTATTTATTTTTTTAATGATAGTAGGTGGTTCTCCAGGTGGAACTGCAGGAGGTATTAAGACTGTTGCTTTAGGAATTTCTTATATTACTTTATATAATGTTATTGCAGGTAGAAAAAATATTGTAAGAAATAGACTTATACCAGGTGATGTTTTACAAAAAATTGTTACATTGATTGTATTTTATTTAAGTATTTTATTATTGATTATATTAATGCTTTTAACAACTCAAAGTCTTTCGAATAGAAATTTGATATTTGAAGCAGTTTCTGCAATGGGTACTGTGGGATTATCTTTGGGTATTACTTCGAACTTGGACGAAGTAGGCAAAGTTATTATCATAATTGCAATGTTTTTGGGACGTGTGTTCCCAGTTACATTATTGTGTTATATTAATTCCAAATCAGTTGATAGTAATATTGAATATCCTGATGCAAAAATTTCTTTAACTTAATAGGAGTAAATATGTCAAAACAAGTTTTAATAATAGGTTTGGGGCAATTAGGAACATCATTGGCAAAAACATTGTCCGAAAAAGGTATGGAAGTTGTGGCTGTTGATATAAATAAGGATATTGTTGATAAAACTGCTGTATTTATTGACGACGCAGTTTGTTTAGATGCAACTGATGAAACTTCTCTTGAAAAATTATCACCCAGAGAAAAAGATATAATAATTTGTGCTATAGGTTCGAAAGAACCATCTATATTGGCTACGGCACTTTTAAGACAGATGGGATGCTCAAATATTATTTCGAGAGCTACAGATAAAACTCATGAACGAATTTTAAAAGCAGTTGGTGCTAAAATGGTTATCAATCCTGATGAAGAGTATGGTAAAAAATTTGCATATAGAATTCTTTTTCAAAATGAAATTTCTGATGGAAATGATGACGATATACAACTACTTGATATTAATGTTCAACCTTTTATGGTTGGAAAATCTTTAATAGAACTTGCATTACCAAATAAATATGGAATTATAGTTGCAGCTATAAAAAAAGGTAATAAATTGACTAAACCTTTACCTACGGGTATTTTAGAAAAAGATGATGTATTATTACTTGTTTGTACTGAAGCATCTATAGAAAAAATGCTTAAGGAGAATTCATAATGCACTTTTCCAAAAAGATACATTTTTATTTTCTTATATTGTTGATTTTTTCAACAGTTATGGCAATAGCTGGCATTAGAGGTTTTTTGCGATTGGCACCAGCAATAGAAGAAATTAATATTCATAATACTCGTTCATTGTATTATGCGGAACAGATGTTATCAGAACTTGTTGTGAATAGGAATATGAAGAATTTTGAAAATGCAATGCATCTGGAAAAAGCTAATATTACAGAGGTTGGAGAAGCTGATTTGATAAAAAAAGTTGAAAGAAATTATAAATCTGCTTTCTCAGGTAATATAAAAAAAGAAGAAGAAATAGTCGATTATATTATTGATTTATCTACAATTAATCGTAATGCAATGAAAAGGGCAACTATAAAAGCAAATCAACTTAGTTCTGTTGGTGCGTGGGTAATTGTATTTTTAACTATATTTATTTGGTTTTTGGGATTCATGCTTATGAAATCTATAGAAAAAGGATTTATCAATCCTTTGGATGAACTTAATGATGTTTTGGCAAAATATAATCAAGGCAATAAATTAAGACGCTGTCCAAAGCAGGCGCCTAATAAAGATTTTCAAAAAATATATGATTCAGTGAATCTTTTGTTAGATAAGTTGAACTAGACATTATAAAGATTGGCACTTAATTTAATTAAGTGCCAATCTTATTATCTATGATACATATTTATTAAAATTAGAAAATGGGTCTTGTTTTGTATCCATTGTTTTTTTCTGTTTTATTGGTTCTTCTTTTTCTGTTTTTTGTTGGTTCGTACTTTTGATTGGTTCTGTTTTAACTTGTCTATTTTTCTTTTTGTTTGTAAGTTTCTTCGTTCCGGTATAAGTTAATATACCTGCCCCAATTGCAGAAAGAATGCCGGCAAATACCATGTTCTTTTTATTTGCTTTCGTAATTTGAACAATTTTTTGTTTGAGATTTTCATCTTGAGTCAAAAGTTGTTGTTGAAGTTCTGCAATTTTTGCATTTAATTTATCTTCTTGACCCTTGAAATCAGCATTTTTTGTTCTTGCAAATAGCAAACCGCTAAGACCTGTTAAAGCTCCAATAAAATAAGCTCCTATACGACTTTTTATGTCTTCGTGTTGTCTTTCTTCAATTTCATTTTTTATAAAAGAATCGTCTTTTGCAATGACATCAGCTTGAACAGGTTTTGAATATTCTGGCATCATATGTCTTTCTCTATAAAGTTCATAACTTGATTTATTTGTCGGATGAAGTATTGCATTTTCTTTCCAACCTGTTTCTAATGCTTTTAGATTATTAAACATCTTTATTTTTGTCTCGTCCGGAGTATTTACATATGCACTTATTGCGGCTGCGGTTTCTCTTGAAAGAATTGCATCTTTTAAATCTCTTGCAAAACCTGTGTATTTAAACGCATAATTTTTGGATAGTTCGTCCCAATCATTCCATCCTTTGGGGAAATCTTCTTCTTTCGGATAACTATGTGATAATTCTTGTTTTTTCGCTTCAATGAATTCTTTATATTCTTCTGCAAATTTTATAAAAGCTGAATCATCATATGTTTTGATCCCATCTTCTACTGATTCGAATATTGGAAATTCTGCTTTTACTTTTTCTTTTGCATTTTCATCTCCATTTACGTATCCATCTATTATTAAATTTACTTGGGATTTTAAAAGATCAAATTCATGTTGCGTTTTAAATGATGTTGCTTTATCTGCTTCGTCAATTTTTCTCGGATCAAAGTTCTTTTGTTTGAAGCCTTGGGTATTTGTTACTATAGGCGTACAATAGTATTTCATTGCTTCAATATCAGTTAGACCGCAAGGTTCAAATCTTGATGTAAAGATAGCTGCATCAGCTGCACTCGCCATTGCATATGCTGGTGCCCATCCGTCAATATGGACTATTCTTCCTTGTAAGTCAGGATCTTTTAATAATTCTTTTACTTTACTTTCTATTTTTGCTGATTCAGCTCCTTTATCGAGCCCTGCACCAAGTATGAATATAGCATTTTTACCTTCTTCTGTTTTCGCAAATTGTGCAAATGCATTTAACGAAATATCATGCCCTTTCTGTGTATCAATTCTTCCCCAGCTTACAAATAATGGTACTTTGTCTCCTTCTCCATTTTCTATCATTTTTATTAAATCAGGGCGGATGACAGGTCCATCATATATACCTTTTGCCTCTGGATTGATTTCGGCTATTCTGTTTTTGTCACCAGTTGCTATTGTTGTATCTTTAGCGGATAAGCGTTCTAAAAGTTTTTGTTTGTTTGAATTCTTAATTCTCCTCATTTCTTCAAACGAAACATTTTCAGGATATCTTTCAAATGCAGGATATATTGTTCCGTCTTTATCTGTGCAGTCTTCATTATATCTTGGGTTTGGTAATTTCTTTGTTGCATCTATTGAGTTATCTTCCAACGGGTTTAAAATACCGTTAAATATTCCATCTCGATATAATCTCTGTACACTATTATAAATATTATATGCTGTTTGAGGATTTGTAGCTAAGCTATCTGCGTAATCTTCTGCTACAACACTAAAAGATTTTACAAATCCTTTACCTGCTGCTCTCTTTTTATCAGCATGATGCAGTGCTATTTGTGTTGCACTTGCTGTCCCTGTTTCATCCAAAGTTTCAGCTACGAATGGTTTAAAGTAGTTGTCTCCTAATATTCCTTGCTTATACATTGGATCATTTTCTATCATTTCTATTTGTTTTGGGGTTGCCCCTAGGTTTACAAACATGTTCTGCATTGAAGTTTCTCCGCAATATCCAGGCCCAAGGTTATGGCCTACATGTGTTGTCTTTATTTCATCGTAGTTTTTATCTTTTATTGCTTTTTGAACAATGTATTCATGTGTATATGCTGTTTGTGAGTCTGAACATACTACTGTTGCAGGATCAAAATCTTTTTTGCTAGCTATTAATTCCGGAAGTAATTCCACAAACGCTTTTGAATTTTTTGCATATGGATCTCCATTCCATTCATTTGTTTCACTTTTTGCACCTGACGCATATACGGTTCCGCCTTCATATGGCTTTTTGTAGTGGGCTGTTGCATCATCAAACACAAAATAGTGTACTTTTTCTGCTTCATCTTTTAAATTAAACAGCATAATTTTACTATTTTTATTTTTTCCCCATTGCATACCTTTTTCCGCAATAAGATTAAGTTTTAAATCTCCACTGTTTGTATGCAGAATATAATCACCGTCTTTATCTTTTGCAGGAGTTACTTTACCTGTTTTTTTATCAACATCTGCTCTGTAGTATGGTGAAACGACTACTTCATTTTGCGGTTCAAGAAGGAATCCATAGTCTTTCATAACTACGCCAACACCCCCTGCCTTTGAGTATGGTGCAACTTCTGCTCCATAAAAGATTGCTTGTTCTTTATTCCTTCCTTTAAAACTTATCGAAGAACGCATATATTCAGATAATGATAAAACTTTCAAACTATTGTTTGTTCTAACTTCATTTGAATCGATTTTACTAACCCATGCTTTTCTTTGCATAGGTAATGCAGAATTAATTGAATTTACTCTCATAATACACCCTATATAATAAACACACTACGACCTATAAAACATATAAAACAAATATTTTGCTAGTGCAAGTTATAATGTGTAAAAAATTATTAAGCTATAAATATAATCTTTTTTTGAACTTCTTTTTTTATATTTCGTTATAAAAAATGGAAGCAGTTAAGGTGAGGTTATTATGAAAAAAATAGTTATTTTAGCAATGTTATGTTTATTTTCTTTTGCAAGCATTCAAAGTGTTGAAGCAAAATCTTTTGATTCACATCATAAAAGTAAAAATGTAGGTAGAATCGAAAGAAAAGCAGATTTTAAAAAACACGATAAACAAATAAATAACAGGCACAATAAATTTGAAAAGAAAAACAATCATAAACAAGTTATTCATAAAAATAATAAAAAGATAGGTAAATATAATAATCATAAAAAACAAGAAAAAATTCATAAACAAAATCGTCATAAAATGATAAATAATCATAAAAAACATAATAGTTTTAAAAAGATTAGGAAACATGACCAAAGAAAATCTTTCCGCAAGTAATTTATTCCTAAACCCTAATCCTGAATACTACCCTGCGATTTTTTCGCAGGGTATCTTGTAAAAAAATTTATAAATATATTTTATCTTGATGTCATTATTTTTTTTTTATCATATTATTTAGTTATGAAATATGTTGGTCGTTTAATATTAATAATATGTTTGTTTTTGATTTCAATTAGCGCAAACGCTTTTTGGAAAGATTCTTCTATAGAAATAAAAACGGTTGATTCTATATCTTCAATTAATGTTTTAAATCAAGATTATATATGTGCGAAAAATAGTGAGTCATATATCTTATCTGATCAACGTAGTGATGGTCTGTTTGTAACTGGCAGGAAAACAGATTCGCCATTTGATAATTCTATAAATAGTTTTCTTTTGGGTAATACAGAACAATTCGAAAACTTGTTATCTTATTTGTATAACCAATCATTTTTACATAACAAATCAAAGGTTCATTTCTCTGTTAGTTTATCCGAAATATTGCCTAATGCTCCGTAGTTATTTTGTTTTTTTTTAGTGGAATATATTTCCATTGTTAACCTTAATATAAGGTGTTTTTACTTATAAAAGATTATAAAAATTGGAGATTTTATGAATACAGAATTTTTAATGCAAACTTTGAATGCAGGTTTGATGATTTCTATCATAGGAATGGGAGTCGTTATGTTGTTTTTAACTCTTATGATGGGAGTTATGAGAATTACTGAAAAAATCATGGCAATACTTGCAGTTTGGTTTCCTGAAGAAGTTAAAGAAGAACCAAAGAAAAGTGTCAGATCAAGTTCTGATAATGAATTGGCTATTGCAATTGCAGCTGCCAGAAACTTTCTTATAAAAGGAGGAAATTAATGGAAGCACTTCATTCTTTTATTGCAGCTCATAATGTTATGATATCTGCAATTTTATTAATTTTTGCATATATTTTAATTGCTACGGAAAAAATTCCCAAAGTAACTATAGCATTATTAGGTGGTGCAATAACTATTATATTGGGATTAGTAAGTCAATCTAAAATGATTGATGGAAATGTTAATCCATTATATTTTGTCAATTTTGTAGATTTTAATGTAATATTTTTACTTGTATCAATGATGATTATTGTTTCTATAACTACAAGAAGTGGTGTATTCAGTTGGCTTGCAAATGAACTTTTAAAATTGACAAAAGGACATCCAATAAGCGTGCTTGTAGTTCTTGGATTATTTACGGCAGTAGTTAGTGCTTTTTTGGATAATGTAACAACTGTTATTTTGATTATGCCTATTACTTTCTCAATTGCTAAAAAATTAGATATTAATCCTATACCATTCTTATTAACAGAAATTGTAGCTTCTAATATTGGCGGTACTGCAACTCTAATTGGTGATCCGCCAAATATTATTATTGGTAGTGCTGCAGGATTTGCTTTTATGGATTTTATTAAAGAACTTACTGGTATTGTTGCTGTTATTTTGATTGCAGTTATTTCAATGTTGGCATTCTGCTTTAGAAAATCACTTAAATCTGATCCTGAAAAAATGAATGAGATTACAAAAATAGATAATTCTAATACAATTACTGATAAAAATTTAATGACTCGTTCTTTAATTGTTTTATCTCTTGTAATAATTGGTTTTGTTTTACATGATATGACTCATATTGAAACATGTATTGTTGCAATGCTTGGTGCAAGTATTCTTCTTTTATTTGAAAAACCAACCGAGATATTACGTGATGTAGAATGGAATACAATATTTTTCTTTATAGGTTTATTTATTATAATTGGAGGCCTTGAAGCTTCAGGTGGAATTAAATTAATGGCAGAATGGGTATTAACTGTTACAAAAGGTTCCGAAAGTGCTACTGCAATGATTATTCTTTGGGCGTCAGGAATTATTTCTGGTGTTATTGATAATATTCCTTATACAGCTACTATGGCTCCAATGATTGCCGAAATTCAAAAAGTTATGGGACAATCTTATGCTTATCCATTGTGGTGGTGCTTGTCATTAGGTGCTTGTTTAGGTGGCAATATGACTATTATTGGGGCTGCTGCAAACGTAATCGTTTCTGAAAATGCAGCTAAAGAAGGTCATCCTATAAGTTTTATGGGCTTTCTTAAATATGGTATTCCTATAGTATTTATTTCTCTTGCGATAAGTACTGCATATATTTATATAAGATTTCTAAGATAAGGATTTAAATATGGAAAGGGAAAATAATAAAAACACCAAATATAAAGACTCCCACGGTTCAGAAATATTAGGTGCAATAATATTTACTATAGTATTGATATTGTTGATGTGGGGTGCATCGGTTTGGTTACTTTAATTTAATTTGATATAGAAAAAGCCACCTATTTAGGTGGCTTTTTTTAGTTCTTATATCTCCATTTCTTTTAAATATTTACTTACTCTGAAAGTTGCTTCTGTTGATGCTTTTATATCATCTATTGTAAATAATGGATTTATTTCTGTTAAAATTAAGCCTTCCGGGGTTACTTGAAAAACACATCTCTCTGTAACAATCATATTTACTTCTTTATATGCTGTTAAAGGCAGTGTGCATTTTTTCATAATTTTAATCTCATCTTTTGATGTATGTGTCATTGCAACAATAACTCGCTTTGAACCTATTATTAAGTCCATTGAACCACCAATACCGGGAACAAATTTCCCGGGAATTTGCCAAGAGGCAATACTTCCTTCTTCATCTACCTGAAGAGCACCTAGAACTGTGGCATCAATATGTCCGCCTCTCATAATTGTAAATGCCATTTGTGAATCATAAAAGCTTGCACCTTTATTTATTTCTACGCAAATACCGCCGGCATTTATAATTTTATTATCATAATTAGGACCTTTTTGATCTTTTCCTAATCCCAAGATTCCATTTTCTGACTGAAAGATGATATTCATTTTTTCATCAACATAATTTGCAGCCTCTGTTGGTAAACCTATACCTAAAGTTACAATATCATTTTCTTTGAATTCTTTTGCTATTCTTTTTGCAATAATTTCTTTGATTTTTTCTTTTGTTAAGTTTTGCATTGTTAATGTCATTAGTTTTCCTCGCTATTAACAATGTAATCAATAAATATTCCTGGAATTACAACTTCATTAGGGTCTATTGTATCAACAAGCTTTTCTGCTTGTACAATAACAACATCTGCTGCTGTTGCCATTGATGTATTAAAATTTCTTGTTGTTCCTTCATATTTTACATTGCCATATTTATCAACAATTGTTCCATAAATAATTGCTATGTCTGCACCTAATGGTTCTTCAAAAATATATTTTTTTCCATCTATTTCTATTGTTTTTTTACCATTCTCTAAAATCGTACCAACACCTGTAGGTGTTAGAACACCACCAAGACCAGAACCTTTTGCATGTATTTTTTCAACTAATGTACCCATTGGATAAAATTCTATTTCGATTTCTTCTGAGTGCATCTTTTTACCTGTTGTTGGGTTCGTTCCAATATGTGTTGTAATTACCTTTTTTATCATTTTTTCTTTTTTAATTAATAATCCTTTATCCTTATCAGGAAAGGAAGTGTCATTACAAATTAAAGTTAGACCTTCTATATTTTCTTTTACTAATTCATTAATAATTTTATCTGGTGTGCCACAACTTAAAAATCCGCCAACCATAATTGTTGAATTGTTTTTTACTAATTTTGCTGCTTCTTTTGCTGAAATTATTTTTTTCAAAGAATATTTTACCTCTAAAGATAGCTTTAATTACCTTTTAATACTAACATAAATTCTCTATCAATTTTTATTTATTAACAATTTGTAATGTCTTATTTATCTAAGCTAAAGCTTTTAATTTATTATTACGATATTTTTTTCGGTAAAGTTTATTACAATTCGGAAGAAAAATTATGGAGTTTAATGGAATAAATGGAAAGAAGTTAGAATCTGATTTGAAAAAAATTCAACCTGATGATAATGAAAAACAAAAAAAATCTCAATCTGATTCTCAAAATATATGTGATATTCCAAAACTTCCAAATAATCCTACATATTGGCAGAACTCTTTCGGAATAAAAAATAAAGTTAGTTTCAAAGGTAATAAATCGGATAATAATGTTCAAAAAGCTGAAAGTTCCGAGCGTAATACATTTGATAGTAATTTTGAAAACATAGTTAATGAACTTATTGAACGTGGTATCCCCAGTGAGTATGCACTTTCTTTTGCTGAAAATGCTATTAATAAAAAAACTGGTGAAGTAAGTCAAATTGCACAAAAGTTAATTGATTTCTTTTTTCCATTGAAGACTCATAAACAGGTTAAGAATAAGTTTAAATATTTAAAAAATTCTTTAAAAAATAAAATTATTACAAGATCAAAAGTTGAAATATCTATAGATGGAAGTCCATTAGATATACTAAATTCTGTAAAAAACAAAAATGGTGATTTTGAAGAAATAAATTTTGATTATTTGTTTAAAATTATAAAAATGATTAGAGATAATTGTAGTTATTGTTCTCTTTCTTTTTTAGATATCAAACAAATTATAGATATGATTAAAGATGAAAACGGAGTTGTTTCTCCTTCGAAATTTAAAAGATTTAAGTCTATGTATAAGAAAAATGATGAAGAGGAAATATCAAAAGTTCTAAATTCGTTGGATTCATTTCCTAACGACAAGCAAGATGTTATATTTAATACTTGTATAAAGCTTTTCAAAAATGAAGAAATTGGAATTTCAAATCTTCCAAATTTTTTAAATTATTGTTTTGATGAAAACGGTAATGGAATATCGGAAAATATAGATTTTGTAAAGAAGATAACAAAGATAAATGAGAATATTGTCTTCCCTAAGGCGTTTTTTGATTTGTGCAAAAAATATCCCGAACATAAATCATTTATTTTGAAAGTTATAGAAAATATTGAATATCAAAACTCCATAGATATAATGGTTTACTTTATAAATTCGCAGATTGAATCTGAAGGTGATTTATCGCATACTGCTAAAGATAAAATGCTTGTTTATGCCGAATCTGGTTTGAATTTAGAAAATTTTCCTTATATATATGAATATTGTTCGTCGAAGGAGTTCCCCAATATAGATGGATTTAATGAAAATTTATTTAGTAGAATAATTAAACTTCGTGAAATTATAAAAAATATAGATGCTACTAATAGTTATAAACGAGGACAAGATTATATTGGAATAATAAATGGAAATATTAAACCTAATGAAATTAATTTTAAAAATAAAATTAATTTATTAAATGATTTAAAAGCCATAAATGCTTATATTCTCCAATATAATATAGAAGGTTTTGAAAATATTGGTTCAGCTATTACGACACTTGAATCAAGTTTGGAAATTGAAGACATTTCTCTTCCTATAGATGAAAAATATGAGATTAATTTTAAAAAGGATGTATTGCGTTCAAGTGAAAAATATACTGAATTTGAAACTGTAATGGTTTCTTCTATACCAATGTTAGAACAGATGAATAAAGAAGAAGGTATTCCTTTGTTATATACAAGAAATGATTTTTTAGCAGATTTAAATTCTCTATGTCAAAGTGATGAAGATATTGATATTTTAGTTCAGAAAACAGGAATAACTCCTTTGTTTCAAGATGGTGAAAATAGTAATAAAATTACCGGATATAATGGAATAATTAAATTGGATGAACTAGATTTAGATAATTCTAAAGAAAAACAAATATATAATTTAATGCATAAATTTTTGTATGAAAATAAAGTTATAACAAAAGATGAAAATTTTAATAAACAGTTAAATACAATTATTAGTGCTTGCCCAGAATTTATAAATATTATTGGTAAAAGACAACATGGTACGCATAATTATACGCTTGATGTTCATTCATTATTGGTATTAGCATATTCAATTAATAATCCTGCATATTTATCAAAACTTAATTCTTTAGATCGCTCTTTACTAAAAGTGACAACTATATTTCATGATATTATGAAACAAGAAAATACTGTTGACAGAGGGCATCAAAATTTATCTTCTTTATATGCAAGAAGTATTCTTTGTAAGATATTTAATTTGCAGGAAATATTGAATCGTATTTTTGATTTGATAGATAATCATCATTGGCTTCAAGAGTATTCTGAATCACAAAATAAAGAAAATACTGCAAAAGAACTTGCTTTTAAGTTCAGAATGCCTAATGATTTTGAACTTGCTAAAATAATGGCAGAGGCTGATTTAAAAGCTGTAAGCTCTTCTTTTTATGAAAATCATAAGTATATGCTTGCAGCGGATGAGCTTGAATTAATTCAAAAAAATATTAATTATATTTATTCGCAAGGAAATGCAATATTTTCTGATCGTATTATTAAACCGTCTTGTTTGGACGATAAAGTTCAAATAAAGGATGGAAAAGAATATCAAGTTATTAATATGCATGAAATATCTGATGGGACCGATATGGGACAGTATGGATTTATGAAAGGTGTTAAAAAAGAAGATCTGTTTTTACTTGTTCATATGGTTGATGATAATAATATATATGAAAGTTTATCTACTGTTAAACTTCTTACTTCTCCTTTTAATGGTGGTGTATTATCTGAGTCACTTATTAATCCAAAATATCAAAGGACTTATCAAAATAGAAAGTATGGTGTTCTTTTATCACAAGAAAATATGAATCTAGTAAATGAATCAAACAAGAATCAGGGTTCAGGTATCCAAAAAGATTTTTCAAAAGTAATAGATTTTATATTTAATGATAGTTCTTTTGGAATAAGAAATAATTTCAGAACAGAATTATTGAGTAATTTAGGTATATTAAATGATGAAATTTCTGATGAAGAGTATGGAAGATTTTTTAAAGATGTATTCGCATATAGAACTGCATTTGAACAAATAGCTCCTGATGATCAATATAAATTAGGTAATAAAAATATCTCAGGAACACAAATTCGTAAAGCTATATTTGATTATCAAAAAGGTTTAATAAATATTAAACAAAAAACTCATAATGAAATAGTTGGTTATTTGCCAAAAATTCAAGCTGTTGTTGCAAAAGCTCAAAACATTATTGAATTACCTGATGAATTGTTGAAGTTTGCTAATGAAAATAGTTATCCGATTATTTTGATATAGTTTATAGTATTATATAAAATAGTTATTAGAGGTTTTCTATGAGTAAAATAAGTTTATGTATTACTTGTGATAATAATTATATTAAATATGCTAGTGTAACCATTGCATCAATATTATCAAATTCTTTAGAAACAGATTATTATAAATTCTATATTATTTCAGATGGTATTCCTAATGATAGTAGAGATAAAATATTACAATTAAGAGAAATAAAAAACTTTGATATAGAATTTATTTATCCTGAAAAAAATTTATTTAGTGAATATACAAATACTAAAACAACAGATTATTTACCATTGGCGTCATTCTACAGACTAAAATTAGCCACTTTAATTCCAAATGAAGATAAAATTATATATTTAGATTGTGATACTATTGTGAATACAAGTTTATCTTCATTATTTAATATAAATATTGATAATTATTTTTGTGCCGGTGTAAAAGATGTTGGTTATAAAAGACTTGGGAAAAGATTGGGACTGACACAAGAACAAACTTATATCAACTCAGGGGTTCTTCTTATAAATTTGAAAAAATGGCGTGAAGATAATGCAGAATTGAAATTATCCGGCTTTGCAAAGGAACATCCTGATAAATTGGTGTTGGGAGATCAGGATTTAATTAACATATGTTTTGCAAATGAAATATTATTTTTAGATGGCAAATGGAATGTTCAAGTTGTAAATTTTTGTTCACGTTCTGATTATTCTAATAAATTTAATATCTTACATTATATGGGGGGGGCTAAACCTTGGAAAATGGGCTCTTATATTCCGCTTAAAAAATATTATTTTAAATATTTGAAAATGACTAAGTGGGAAAGTCCTAATATTATTTGGCATTTAAAATCTAATATACTTGGTGCGTTATTGTATTTTAAACATAGACCTTTATTTATGTTCCGCCCCGGGTTCTATAAATCTTTGTTCTATTTATTAATAAGAAAATAATTATATATTTTTTCTGGTGTATAAAGGGTATTATCTATAAATACTACCTTTGTTTTAACATGTAAAACTTATATAAAGATTTTAATAAAACGATGATTATATTTATTGTTTATGCTATACTATTTAAGATAAAGTGATATTTATTATCATTTTTGCTAGTAATGGATAAAAGATTATGGGAGATAATAATGGCTATTGCGACATTAAATGAAATTTCGGATAAAGTTGAGTTTAAACCTGGTAAATGGCAGCACGAAATTAATGTAAGAGATTTTATTCAAAAAAACTATACCTTATATGAAGGTGATGCAAGCTTCCTAGCTGATCCAACAAAGGCTACAGTTCAATTGTGGGAAGAATGTTGTGAACTTTTCAAAAAAGAACGTGAAAATGGCGGTGTTCTTGATATGGATACTAAAGTTGTATCAACAATTACTTCACACGGTGCAGGTTATATTGATAAAGATTTAGAAAAAATTGTTGGACTTCAAACCGATAAACCTTTAAAACGTTCAATGCAACCTTTTGGTGGTATTAGAATGGCAGAAGGGGCTTGTAAATCATATGGTTATGAGGTTGATCCTGAAATAACTGAAATATTTACAAAATATAGAAAAACACATAACCAAGGTGTTTTTGATTGTTATACTCCTGAAATGAAAGCTGCAAGACATGCTGCTATTCTTACAGGGCTTCCTGATGCATATGGTCGTGGAAGAATTATCGGTGACTATAGAAGAGTCGCTTTATATGGTATTGATAGATTAATTGAAGATAAAAAAGAACAACATGCTTCATTAGATGGTGAAATGAATGCTGAAAAAATTCAATTAAAAGAAGAAATTGCGGAACAAATAAGAGCACTTCAAGAAATAGCTGAATTAGGCAGAATATACGGTTTTGATATTACAAAACCGGCTCAAAACGCTAAAGAAGCAATTCAATGGTTGTATTTTGGTTATTTGGCAGCTGTAAAAGAGCAAAATGGTGCTGCTATGAGTATTGGCAGAACTTCTACTTTCTTGGATATTTATATTGAAAGGGATTTAAAACGCGGTCTTATAACTGAAGAAGAAGCTCAAGAAATGATTGACCATTTTATTATGAAATTAAGATTGGTTAAATTTGCAAGAACACCTGAATATAATTCTTTATTCTCAGGTGATCCTACTTGGGTTACTGAATCAATCGGCGGTGTTGGTATTGATGGTCGCCCTTTAGTTACAAAAAATTCTTTCAGATATTTACATACACTTGAAAATTTAGGTACAGCACCTGAACCAAACCTTACAGTACTTTGGTCTACAAGATTGCCTAAAGCTTTTAAAGAATATTGTGCAAGAATTTCTATTTCTACTTCATCTATTCAATATGAAAATGATGATTTAATGAGAGTTACTCATGGTGATGATTATGCAATAGCTTGCTGTGTTTCATCAATGGTTGTTGGTAAAGAAATGCAGTTCTTCGGAGCTCGTGCTAATTTGGCTAAATGTTTGTTATATGCAATCAATGGCGGTGTTGATGAAAGATTAAAAGAACAAATCGGACCTAAATATCGTCCTATTACTTCTGAATATTTAGATTTTGATGAAGTTATGGAAAAATATGATGATATGATGGAGTGGTTAGCAGGTCTATATGTTAATACTTTAAACGTAATTCACTATATGCATGATAAATATTGCTATGAAAGAGCACAAATGGCATTGCATGATAGAGATGTGAAACGTTACTTCGCAACAGGTATAGCTGGACTTTCTGTTGTTGCTGATTCATTATCTGCTATTAAATATGCAAAAGTAAGAACAATAAGAGATGAAGACGGCATTGTTGTTGACTATGAAGTAGAAGGTGATTTCCCTAAATATGGTAATGATGATGACAGAGTTGACCAATTAGCTGTTGATCTTGTAAAAAGATTTATGGCTAAGATAAGAAAACACCATACTTATAGAAATTCTATTCCTACAATGTCAATTTTGACAATCACATCAAATGTTGTATATGGTAAAAAGACAGGTAATACACCAGATGGCAGAAAAGCAGGTATTCCATTGGCTCCAGGTGCTAACCCAATGCACAGACGTGATACAAACGGTGCAGTTGCTTCTTTAGCTTCAGTTGCTAAATTACCTTTTAATGATGCTCAAGATGGTATTTCAAATACATTCTCTATTATTCCTAATGCTTTAGGAAAAGATGAAGTATTTATGGGTGATCTTGCAATTGATTTGGATTGCGGTTGCTGTGAAGATAATATTAGATAATTAATAGAAAGAGGTTTTATAAAATGGCTACAATGCAAGAAGAAAACTTAATTAATCTTTTAGATGGTTATGTTGAAAAAGGCGGTCATCATTTAAATGTTAATGTTTTCAATCGTGAAACATTATTAGATGCTCAAAAACATCCTGAAAAATATCCTCAACTAACAGTTAGAGTATCAGGTTATGCTGTTAACTTTATTAAATTAACAAAAGAACAGCAAGATGATGTTATTTCAAGAACTTTCCATTCTGGTTTGGGAAATAATTAGTGTTAGACTTTGTTTCTTTAATTTTTAACACTCTCTCTTATAGTAGAGAGTGTTAAAATTTTATAAAAAATCTGAAATATGAAAAGGGGTGGGTTAAAACTTAAACCACATATTAAAAGTTCAGAAAATACAGACAAATGATGATTATTGTATAGATTATTTAATGATTCCGCCCCATTCAACAAGCGTATAGCCATCACGTTTTATAGGAATCAATTTCTGCGGTTCTAATTTATCATTCTTTTTAGCTTTTTTTATAATTATCTGAATTCTGTTTGAATTTTCTGGTTTTGGCTCAATATAAATTGGTAAATAATTTTCTACTTCTTCATTTTGTAAAAAGTATATTTTTACATATTTCCAATTTTTTTCTTTTGTTGTTTTTGACCAGTATCTTACAAATTCTTTCTTTTCTTTTTCATTAAACAGCATTTCATCTGCCTTTTGAGATAAGAATTTATCAATATTTTCAGTTTTAACAACAAAACCATATTCTTTATCGGGCAAAGGTTTTTTAATTTGTATACCATCCCAATAAATATATGGATATTTATTTATTTCGCATGCATGTTTTGAATACTCAAAACCAAATTCTTTATAAGGTAATTTTTTGCATTTTGTATATTGTGGTTGTAAATCACGAAGATATCCATTTGGTTCTGCTTCAACTAACCAACCATTTTTGTATTGAGGAATAACGTTATTATATTTAATAGATTTATCAAGTTTTATACTTATTTGAATTGTTTCTTGTGGGTATAAATATATTGCAGGTTTACGCGTATTGTTCATTAATGTTGGAACAATCATTAATGCTACAATAATAGTAGTAGTAGTTAATATACAACTAGAAAGTAAAAAAACTATTAATTTTTTTCTAAATTTAAATATTTCTTCATCGGTTGGAATATCAACGTTTATTTGTTTATTTTCAATAATATCTTCCATCTCATTCCCCTTTTTACATTTCGTATAAGGTTGTGGTTAATTCAGGCAAAAGAATTTTATCCCTATTTCCATCAATTATAAACGTATATCTATCGTTAGCGTCAAGTCGTTTTTGTTTTATGTTTTCTACATCTTTGTTGTTTGGTTTTTTCATAAAACCGTTAATATCTACATCTATTAAACAACTAGAGTTTTCAACATTAACTAAGTCAACATTTTTACATCCATTTTCAAATTTTAAAACCATAATAGTTGAACCATCTGCAACAATAAGAATTGGTTTATTTTTATATTCTTTTAAGTTGTATTTTCTAATTTCTTTCTCAGATAATGTCTTTTCTTTATTCTTGTAAGAAGTATTGTAAGTGTCTATTAATCTCAACCTCTTCGAAATAATTTCAGCAAAAGCTTTTTCGTTAGAATAATCAATTTTTCCTTCAATTTGTTTCTCCAATGAAACTATTTGATTTAAAGCAGACCAGTTTCTCTTAATTAAGGACCTACATTCTACGCCTTGACAAGCACTTTCAGAACAAGAATGAGATGAATAGAACAAAAGAGTAGCAATTGTTCCTACTATACCAATTGTTAAAACAAGAAAAGCAGATAAAATAATAACTATAATAATCTGAACAACATCTTTTACTTTTGGTTTTGGGCTAGACATTTTAAATAAATATTTAAACAATTTTTTATTTTTTCTTAAATAGTTATAAGATTTATAAGATAAAATAATAGAGTATATTATAAATACTATCAAGTTAATAACTAAAATAATAAAGATATAAGAAAGATAAAACATATACTAAAACCTCATTATAATTGTATTATTAAATTCGCTTCTAAACAAGTTGTTGAGCTTAAATCCAATAAAACCCGGGAAACAGATATCGTTTATATGTCGTTTTCTTTTATTCATATTATGAAAATTGTATTGATGAATAAATTAAAACACCGATAATAATTAGCATGCTTGCTATAAAAAATATAAAAAAGAATATAACATAAGGAGGTTGTGAATCATATGCGTATAGAAGTTGCTCTTTTGCATTAAGTCCTCTACCATATTGTATATAGTTTTCTATGTCTTTTTTAGCAAAATAATAGTTTCCTTGTATTTCATATTTAAAATTTGGAATTTCTCTTGAAAATTTTATCAAATCTAAAATAAACTGATACGGACATCCATAAAGTCGAGTTGTTGAGTCTACTAAAAAATTAATGCATTTTTTATCAGTTAAATTAATTTTGATGAGTGTATTACTTTTTATCTCATTTTTTCTGCTAATTATATTTTTATTAATAGTTGCGATTGCTTCAAATGAAACTATATCATTCTTGAAAATTATTTCTCTTTTTGACTCTATTAACCCTTTTTTGTATATTATTTCGATGTGACTATGTGATATTTTTATTTCAGATACATATTCTGAACTGTTAATAAGATTGAAAATAATAACAAGTATAAAAATGGCTATGAATATACAA
>CALUUL010000001.1 GCA_944323945.1 Candidatus Gastranaerophilales bacterium | reverse complement strand
ATAAACAAAGGATTGTTTGAAAAAATGGTTCCGGTATAAGGTGAAGCATCAATAGATTTTGTTTTACCGGATGGTCCAAGTTGAATATCAGTAAAAACAACTGAAAGAAAATCCATTAATTTTTTTGCAGCATTTGAGTTGCTTGAACCAAATCCTGTATTTTTACCCGGTTCAGCAGGAAAACTGTTTGCGTGTGCAATAAAAGCAAGGTGTTTTTTTCCTAATACTTGCAGAGCTTCTTTAATAATATTTTTTGCTTCAATACTTGAAAACGGTGATTTATTTTTTTCATCGCAATAAGTCATAATTTCACATATCCTTAATAATCACTATCTACAACTATTATTTTATATTCTTGAAAGATATTTTACAAGTAAAATCATCTTTTATTTTTTTATGTTAGAATTTTTTTGAGGAGATATTCTATGCATGAAATTTTTGTACAAATGATGGAATTTTTTAAATCTATGGGAATTTGGGGATTGGTTTTGAATTCTTTTGTCGAAAGTTTCTTTTTAGTTCCTCCTCCTGATTTGTTATTGATAGTAATGGATTTAGCGAATCCTGCAAAAGCCTTATTTTATGCTTTTGTTTGTACTATAGCATCTACCTTTGGCGGAGCTGTTGGTTATGCTATTGGCTATTGGGGCGGAAGACCTGCTTTTAACTGGTTATTTAGAAAAGGCGGTAAAGAAAAATTTGAAGCAGTTGAACACCTTTATGATAAATATGGTACTTTTGCTGTATTTTTCTCTGCTTTTACACCTATTCCATATAAAGTTTTTACAATTGCAAGCGGCATTTTGAGTATGAATTTTTGGAAATTTATGCTTGCAAGTTTTCTTGGCAGAGGTTTAAGGTTTTTCATTGTCAGTATTGTTTTAATGTTGTTTGGTGAAGCTATAAAACAATATATTGAGCTTGTTATTATTGCTGTTACTCTTTTAATTATTCTGTTTTTTGTTATTTTGTATAAAAAAAGAAAATCTATAATTAAACAATAGTTTACAAATAAGCAATTTTTAATTTTTAAATTACTTATGAAAAAGTAAAGTAAGGTATTATAATGAATATTTGTCCTATTGGTTTTAAAGGTACTTTTTGTTTGGAACAAAAAGATATAGATGGAAAAAAACTTGATAAAATTTTATCAAAAAAAGATACTTTTGAAATGTCTTTTGAACCAAGCAGTTATACAAATCCTGGTAAATTATATATACATACGCCAAATAAGTTTGATTCTAAAATGATGAAAATTCTTTCTAAATTATCTTTTGTGTATAGAAAAATAGATGAACAAGATTCTATGAATCCGGAAAATATTCTTCCAAGAATGGTAATATGTCCTAGTGGAGGTCCTAAAGAAGAGTTTTTAGAAAAAATAGATGTTAAAAAACTCGATGCTGAATTGAGAAAAAATCCTGAGATGTATGTTGGTTATAATGGTCGAAATGGCTCAGGATTCAAATATGATAGATTTAAGGCTTTTCTTGGTACTGCTCAAGAAATAAGGTCGCCTATTGTATATCTTAGAAAATTACCAAATGGAAAAATAGAAACTCATATTTATGATGGGCGTCATAGATTTGCTGTTTTACGTGATATGGGTATAGAGAAAATCCCTGTAACAATTGATAAAGATTCATTATATCTGGCTAAAGAAATAGGTTTGGTTTAATTTCTGAAGTTTTATTTAATCTATATTATTTATTAAAAAAGTCTTTGAACTTTGAAAATAATATATCGTTATAGAGTATATAATATTGTTGACTGATTTATTAATCAGTTTGATATTTTATAATTAGTTTTGAAATAATAATTACTATGAAAAAAATTATAATAATAGCATTTATATTTATACTCTCCGGTTCTTTTAAAGCTTTTGCCATAGACGAAATACAGCAAGGTGCTACTTTGTCGCTTTCTGATTGTGTTGAAATAGGTATAAAGAATAATCCTCAGATAAAAATATATGAACAGTATGTAAAAATGCAAGATTATGCTGTAGGAAGAAGTAAAGCCAGTTATTTCCCTACCATTGGTGCAAGTATCGGACATGATTACGGAAATTCTGACTCTGGATTTCGTGCTACTCAAAATAGGGGTTCTTCTGCAAAAATTGCTTTAAATCAGCTTATATATAGTTTTGGTAAAGTCTTTTCAAAAGTTAAGATGGAAAAATTTTATAAGATCGCGGCTGAATATGACCTTCAAACTGCTATTCTTGATGTAAGTAACAGTATTAAGTCCGCTTATTATGCAGTTCTGGGTGCGAAAGCAAATGTTGATATCCAAAAAGCAAATGTTTTGGTAAATGAAAGACAATATAACAGAACAAAAGCCTTTTTTGATGAAGGTTTAGTTTCTAAAATTGATTTAGTTAATCAAGAGGTATATTTAAGCGATGCAAAGATAAATTTAGTAAGTGCTGAAAATTTATACCAAAATGCAATTGTTCAATTGAATAATGCTATGTCTGTAGTTAATGCTCCTGATTATAATATTGAGAATACCGAAACATTTAATTTTAAGAGTAATTATGCTGAAGTAAATTTATTAAATATTGCTAATACTACAACTAAAGCTGATGGTACTATTGAACCCAAAGAAGCTGTACTTACAATGCAGGTTGAAAAAACTAATATACTGGAAAATTATAAATTTACAGTATATCCTTATACACTCGAAGAATCTATTGAAAGGGCTTATAAAAATCGTCCTGATTTACTTTCTATGCAAGCTACAAAAGATGCCGTTAACGAAAATCTTAAATATGCTAAAAAATCTTATTTGCCTGATTTAACAGGTTCAGTCGGATATAATTGGGGTAATAATAATTACTATTCAACAAATGGAATTACTTTAGGTGCATATTTAACTATGAGTAATCTCAATATTATGGATACAAATTTAATGATAAAAGAAAGTAAAGCTCAGCTTGAAGTGGCAGAACAAAATGTAGAATTGGTTAAACAAAATATATATTTTGAAGTTCAGAATGCTTATATTAATATGATTCAATTAGAAAAAAATATACCTTTAATGCAGACAAAAGTTAAACAAACACTTGAAAACTATGAGCTTGCCGATGCAAGATACGAGGTTGGTTTGGGTAATTTTATAGAACTTCAGGACGCAAAAGAAAATTATAATAATGCGCAAAGAGATTATGTACAAACAATATATAAATATAATGTTGCGTTAACAGATCTTCAAACCGCAATGGGAGAAAAATAATGAAAAAATATATAATTGGACTTGTTGTTATTTTTATTATAATTGTTCCGTTTATTCTAAATAAGAAAAATGGTAAGATACAATATTTATCAGCACCTATTCAAAAAAGGACAATAACACAAATAGTAGAAGCAACAGGTACAATAGAACCAATTAATACAGTCTCAATAGGTTCTCAGGTTTCAGGCAGGATTGATGAAATTTTTGTAGACTATAATTCTCATGTTGAAAAAGGTCAATTACTTGCGCAAATAGATACATCACTATTTAAGGCACAGCTTCAACAGGCAGAAGCTAATATTAATAATGCGAGAGCTACTCTTCAAAAAAACAAAGCATTGTTAGACTATGATACTAAAACTTACCATAGATATAAGAATCTTTATGAGAGAAACTTGGTATCAAAAAATGATTTGGATGAAGCAGAATCTGCTTATAAATCAGACTTGGCACAAGTTTCTGCGGCAAGAGCTTCAATAATGCAAGCTGAAGCTAATTATGCAACAGCCTCAGCGAATATGGGTTATACTAAAATCGTATCTCCCGTAAAAGGAATTGTTATTTCAAAAGAAGTAGAAGTTGGTCAAACTGTTGCTGCAAGTTTTCAAACTCCTACATTATTTACGGTTGCAGAAGACTTAACCAAAATGCAAATAGAGACAAGTGTTTCTGAAGCTGATATTGGTAAAGTTATTGTTGGTCAAGATGTAAATTATACTCTTGATGGTTATCCTGATCTTGTATTTACTGGGAAGGTAAGTCAGGTAAGGTTATCTCCTACTACAGAATCCAATGTAGTAACTTATACGGTTATTATTGAAGTGGAGAATAACGAAGGTAAATTGCTCCCGGGTATGACTGCTAATGTTTCAATTATTACAGGTAAAAAAGAAGATATACTAACAGTTCCGAATGTTGCATTAAAATTTACAGTTGCCGGTAATACTCAAAAATATGATCAAAAAGGTATATGGATTGATAGAAAAGGTAAACCTGTAAGAATAAATATTGAAACAGGAGTAAGTGATGATAATTATACTGAAATAATTTCAGATAAAATAAAAGAAGGTGATCTTGTATATACAAGAAACCTCAATAATTCAAAGAAAAAAGAAAATATGAGGGTGCCAAGGATATAAAATGGCTTTAATAGAAGTAAAACATGCCGTAAAAACATATAAAACAGGTGAAGAAAGCTTCAATGCTTTAGATGATGTTTCTTTATCAATAGAAAAAGGTGAACTTGTTGCGATAATGGGAACTTCAGGAAGCGGGAAATCTACTTGCATGAATATGCTTGGCACATTAGATAAACCTAATTCGGGAAGTTATTATCTTGATGGTATTGATGTACTATCTCTTTCTCCTGATGAACTTTCTGATATAAGAAATTTAAAATTAGGATTTGTATTTCAAGGTTTTAATTTGATTTCAAGAACATCGGCTATAGATAATGTAGAATTGCCGATGATATATAAAGGCATTCCAGAAGAGGAACGTCATAGAAGAGCAAGAGAAGCATTAAAAATTGTAGGCTTGGAAAAAAGAGAAGACCATATGCCAAATCAAATGTCAGGCGGTCAACAGCAAAGAGTTGCAATTGCAAGAGCAATTGTAAATGATGCTCCTTTAATTCTTGCAGATGAACCCACTGGTAACTTGGATACTAAAACAAGTATAGAAGTTATGGAGTTTTTTGTAAGATTAAATGAGCAAACAGGTAAAACAATAGTAATTGTTACACATGAGCCTGATATTGCAGAATATTGCAGAAGAATTATTCGTTTTAAGGATGGAAAAATAGTTTCGGATTTATCAAGAGAAGAGTGGCAAAAAACAAGAACAAGGCAGACTTAATTATGATGGACTTAAAATCTACAACTAAAATGGCTATTAATTCATTAAAAGTGAATAAGCTTCGTTCTGCTCTAACAAGTTTAGGTATTATTATCGGTGTAAGTGCAGTAATCATAATGCTTGCTATAGGAACAGGCGCAAGTAAACAAGTTCAGGCAAATATGGAATCTATGGGGAGTAATTTGCTTACAATTCGTTCAACCTCAGCTAGAACAGGCGGTGTAAGTTTAGGTATAGGTACACGTCCATCCTTAACATTAAAAGATGCTACTGCTATTGAAAAAATGATTCCCGATATAGATGCTGTTGCACCTGTTTCTAATGAGAGTAAACAGGTTATGTATGGGAACCAAAACTGGCAGACTACGGTTTATGGTACAACTCCAAAGTATTTATATGCTAAAAATTATGAGATAGACTTAGGCAGAAGATTTTCTTTTGAAGATGTTAAAAATAGTGCAAAAGTATGTTTAATTGGTTCTACTGTTGCAACTGAATTATTTGGTGATGTTTCACCTATTGATAAGGTTATAAGAATTGGTAATGTTCCTTTTAAAGTTCTTGGTACTTTAAAAACTAAAGGTTCATCAGGACCATTTGATCAGGATGATTTGATTTTTATTCCTATAACGACTGCTCAAAAGAAATTGTTTGGGGTATCTTTTCCTGGTACTGTAAAAATGATAATAGTTAAAGGTCAAGATGCCGATACTCTAAATAATCTCGAAAAAAATATAGAAGAACTTTTAAAACAAAGACATAATATCGGTAAAAATCAGGTTAATGACTTTGAAATAAGAAATTCTGCAGAATTTCAGGAAAAAATGAAATCAACAGTTCAAACTTTTGCTATACTTTTGGCGTCTATTGCTTCTGTATCATTGCTTGTTGGCGGTATTGGAATTATGAATATTATGCTTGTTTCTGTTACAGAAAGAACAAAAGAAATAGGTATAAGAATGGCAATTGGTGCAAGAGCTTCTGATATCAGATGGCAATTTTTGATTGAATCATTTTTCTTATCTATGATCGGTGGTTTAATTGGTGTAGCTACAGGTATAATAGGTGCAAAGTCTGTTGAATTTTTCTCTGAAGGTATGAGTATTTCGATTTCGTTATTTTCTGTATTTTTATCCTTGGGTTTTTCAGGTCTTGTTGGTATTGTTTTCGGTTATTATCCTGCATATAAGGCTTCATTATTAAATCCTATTGATGCTCTAAGATATGAATGATATAATTTCTTTATGAAAATTGATAAAATAACCAATAAGCAAGTTTGTTTTTTATATATTCCTTTATTTTTTTTTGTTATCTTAATTAGTGTTTATCTTGGACATAATTTTGCTATTTTTGAAGATGATTTAGTTTATTCAACTTATTATAAGAGTGAAAAGATTTTTAATTGTTTGAATTTTAATTTTGGTCATGGCGGTGGTTATTTGGGGTATTTTTTATCTAAGTTTTTATCTTTCGGACTGCCTAATTTATTGTCGATTCATCCTTGTGATTTTACTGTTTTTCATTTAGTGATTAAAGGATTTTTTACAATTATTACTTTATTATTAATTGCAAAATTTTCTACATGCTTTTATAGGTCAAAACCAATTTTTATATCAGTTTTTTCTTTTTTGACTTTTTATTATTTCTTTTTTTTATGTAAATTGTAAACATTAATAGTTGGTGTAAGTTATAATTATTACAGGTATTCTTTTTCTCTTATATTTTTTAGTGTTGTAGTTTATTTCATATTTGAAAATCTTATAAAAAATAAAAAAATTACAAAATTCAAATCAATATTATTTATTTTTCTTTGTACTTTTATTGCAGGTACTTCAAGCGAAATTATATTTATAACTTTAATACTTTTTTCATTATTAATATTTTTATATCAGTTGATTATATATTTAGTTTTTTTCTTGAAAAAATCAGATGAATTTTTGAATTTATATAAGTTTAATATGAGTAAAAGTTTTATCTTAATGTTTCTAGTATTAAGTTTTGCTGTTTTTAGCTTTGTATCATCTTCCGGGTTTAAAGAAGTTTCAATGTCCAGAGGATTATCCAATATATTGATTACTAAAGATTTATTGCAAAATTTCATTAATCAATATATTCAGCTCTATTTTCTTGACGAAATTGTTTATTGGATTTTGTTTATTATATTGTTTGTTGTAAATATTGTTATAGCATATAAAAAACAAGAAATAAGAAAATTAGTATTGCCTTTTTTATTACAAATTTCTATATTAGGAACTATATTTTCTTTGATATTTTGCAAAGAAACATATTATACAGGTGGATTTTGGCTTGTTCATAATCATATTCGGTTTATCTTTTTAATGTTGATTATGTATCCTATGCTAATGTTTTTTAGTTACTTTGTTAAATCATTAATATTAAAATATAATAATCATTTTTATAAAAAGAGAATTATTAATTATTTTGTATTGATTCTTGTAATATTGTCTATTGTATTTATGACTTCTTTGTATAAAACAATTAATAATAATAAATATAGATATTTTTATAATAAGACAACAAATCTTAGAATATTTAATTATCAACTGGAAAAAATATTTCGTTTTTATTATTTGAAAAATGAGGTGCCTTATTTGCCAGGTTATATAAACGATAGAGATATTTACAGATTTAAAAAGCCAACAGGTGAGTTTTGTTTTATTGATAATTATAATAATTTTCTGCAAGCTTATTATGCAAATATATATAAAGATACTAATGTATACAATTTAATTTATTGTGTATCAGATAAAGCAATTGAAAAATTCTATGAAAATGGCGGAACATTTACAGAAGAAGAACTTAAAAGTATTAAGTTCTCCCGTCTTTTTGATGAAAATTTTGTTTTGAATAAAAAAACTAATTAAAATCTTTTTTTAGAACAACTGCAAGTGCTTTTAATTCGTCAAAAAGCTCTGCAAATTGTTCAGGATATAATGATTGAGCGCCATCACAAACAGCTGTTTCAGGTAAATTATGGACCTCTATTATTAAACCGTTGGCACCGGCTGCAATTGAAGCTTTTGACATAGGCGCAACTTTGTCTCTTAATCCGGTTGCATGGCTTGGATCTACAATAACAGGTAAGTGGCTGATTTTTTGGACAACCGGTATTGCACTTATATCAAGAGTATTTCTTGTTATATGCTCAAAAGTTCTTATGCCTCTTTCGCACAATATAACTTCTCTATTTCCCCCTGCCATAATGTATTCTGCAGACATTAGCCATTCTTCAATTGTTGCACTTAGACCTCTTTTTAATAATACAGGTTTTCTAATCTCGCCAAGACTTTTTAAAAGGCTGAAGTTTTGCATATTTCTTGCACCAACTTGAAGAATATCGACATATTTTAGAAATATAGGAATTTGAGTAACCTCCATTACTTCTGAAGTTACTACCATATCATATTTATCAGCTACTTCTCTTAGAATCTTCAAACCTTCTTCACCAAGACCTTGAAATGCATAAGGTGATGTTCTTGGTTTAAAAGCACCACCTCTTAAGACTCTTACCCCATAACTGCTCAATTTTTTTGCTGTCTCATCCATTTGTTCATATGTTTCAACAGTACAAGGTCCTGCAATCATGCCTATATGATCACCGCCAAATTTAACACCTTTAACTTCGATAATGGTGTCTGTTGGTTTGAAAACTCTACTTACAAGTTTATATGGAGAAGATATTCTTATAACTTCTTTTACTCCATCTAAAAGTTCAATATCTCTTTTATCAATTACTTTTCTTCCAACTGCACCAATTACTGTGTGATCGGCACCTTTGGATATATGAGCATCAAACCCTTTTTGCTTTATAAAGTCTATAACTTTTTGTATTTTTTCTTCGCCTGCATTGGGCTGCATTACTATTAACATATTCAACTCTCCTTAACTTGATTATATAATAGACATACAATTAATTATAAATTTTTCTGTTACATAATTTTCTTGTATTTAAGTATATCATTTGATAGAATGTATTATAAACAGGAGGTTATAATGTTTAAATTTAAATTTATTTTGACGGCTTTATTAATAATGTTTGCTGCTAACTTGTCTGCTAATGCAGCTACAATTGGTTATGCTGATTTTCAAAAAGTAATTAACGAATATTCTTATGCTAGAAATGCTTATAAAGATATTGATAATAAATTAGTTGAACTTCAAGAATATGCAATTAGTAAGGATAAGCAATATAAAACTATTGAATCACCAATTCAAAAGAAAACTTTTGAAGAACAAATTCAAAAAGAATTTAGAGCTAAAGAAGATAGAATTTATAATTTAAAAACACAAAAAGAAAAAACTATTCGCGATAATATTCTAGCTGCTTGTAAATCAGTAGCTGCTGCTAAAAAGTTAGATGTAATTCTTGACTATGGCGTTGTATATGCTGGTGGTGTTGACGTTACTAATGATATTATTCAATATTTGAATACTCAAAAGAAATAAGATTTTGTAATTTATTATATAAGAGAAGCCCGAATATATAAATTATAAAGGCTTCTCTTATTAGTTCTAACAGGAATTGGGGTTTATATGAAAATTATTGATATTATTGAGAAAAAGAAAAAAGGTGGAGTTTTAACTGAAGATGAAATTAAGTTTTTCATTAACGGTATAATGGATAATTCTATAGAAGATTATCAAACCAGTGCATTATTAATGGCTATTTATTTTCAGGGAATGAATATAGATGAGACAACTTTTCTTACAAAATATATGGTTGAATCGGGTGAAATTTTAGATTTGTCATCTATTTCTAATAATATTGTGGATAAACATTCGACCGGTGGTGTTGGAGATAAAATAACATTAATGTTTTTACCGTTAATGGCTGCATCTGATTTATATACTGCAAAATTGTCTGGCAGAGGGTTAGGTCATACCGGTGGTACAATTGATAAGCTTGAATCTATCCCTGGGTTTAGAACTGATTTATCTATTGATGAATTTAAATCAAAAGTTAAAGAACATAAAACTGCAATTGCTGCTCAAACATTATCATTAGCTCCTGCAGATGGTAAATTATATGCACTTCGTGATGTAACTTCTACTGTTGATATTATTCCTTTGATTGCTTCATCTGTTGTTTCTAAAAAGATAGCATCAGGTGCAAATCATATAATTTTGGATGTGAAATATGGTTCAGGAGCGTTTTTAAAAACTCCTGAAGAGGCTCAAAAACTTTCTGAAGTTATGGTTGAAGTTGGTAAAAGATTAAATAGAAATATTTGTGCTGTAATTAGTTGTATGAATCAGCCTTTAGGTAGAGCAATCGGTAATTCTATAGAAATTCAAGAAGTTATAGAATTCTTAAAAGGTAATATGGAACCTGATTTGAAAGAAATTACATTTACTTTGGCACAGACAGCTTTTGAAAAAACAGGTAAATTTGCTTTTAAAGAAGAAGGATTTAAGTACTTAGAAAATCTTATTACTTCAGGTGCTGCACTTGAAAAATTTAAGGAAATTGTTGCTTCACAAAATGGTGATGTTTCAATTTGTGAAGATTATACAAAACTTCCTCAAGCATCTGTTAAGTATGAAGTTAAATCTCTTAAAGACGGGTTTGTTAAAAATATTGATGCATTGAAGGTAGCTAAGGCTTGTAAAAATTTAGGTGCAGGCAGAGAAAAAAAATCAGATTCTATTGATTATTCTGCAGGTATATATTTAACTCAAAAATATGGAGAACCTGTCTGCAAAGGTGAAACAATTGCTGTTTTATATACTAATAAACAAGATGCAATTAAAGAAGCGGAAGCTTTAGTTATTGATGCGTTTGAAATCTCTGACGAAGAACCTAAAGCCCAATCTTTGATATATAAAATAATTCACTAAGTAAAAATATAAATTTAGCTTATTTTCCTGTTGAATTCTTCAATTAAGTTATCAGCAGGAACTCTTTTTAATGCAATATATTCATAAACAGGTTCAAGATATTTTTCTTCGTTTTTCTTGTTTTCTCTTAGAGAATAATATGAAATATCGAAAAATTCCTTGATTAAATCAATTATTACAATATTATTTAATTTTGATTTGATACCTTGAATAGGAGAATCTTTTCTCAATTTCATAAAATCTTCATATTCATAATTTGATAAAATCTTATTTATTTCATCCATTGCATCGGAATTATATATAATACCCTTCCAAAAAGCAGGAATAGAAAGAGTCATAAGAGTATTTTGTGCATCATGATTTCTTATTTCAATGTAGCTTTTTAACCTTACATCTGGAAAATATAAACTTATATGATTTTGCCAATCTTGAATTGTTGCATTAAGTCCCATGTAGCCGTTTATCATAAAATCTCTAAATGTTTGCTGTGTTGCGAAACAATTATTTCCTCTTTGAATAAATATCATAGGAACATCAAGAAGTATTTCTGTATAATCAGCAAAAGAGAAGTCTGATTTCTTATCAAATAATTTAGCACTTATATAACCGCATCTGTCTTCATCGACATTTAGCCAAGAGTTTGCTCTGAAAGATTTGTATCCTGTAAGTTTTGATTTTCTTATTGGAGAATTAGCATATATACTGCTTATTATAGGACTCATTTTTAAGGCGAGAGAAAGCTTTTTAACGGCATCTTCTTCACTGCTATAGTCAAAATTTGATTGGACCCCTGCTGTTTCTCTCATCATAATAAATGGAGTTAAACCTTTTGTTGGAAGGTATTTCATCATATGTTCATACCTTTTTTTGGGGATTATTGTTATATCTTCATATGTTGAAACAGGTTGAATTCCGCTGTCTAGAACACAAGCACCTATTTTGTCTGCATAAGCTGCAAGATTTGTATAGAAATCTGTTAACTTTAAACTTATTTCATCTAAAGTGTCATAAGGAATAAGGCTTAATTCAATTTGACTACCCGGTTCAAGTGAAATTGTCCCAATATTACTTTTTAAGCCAAGTAAGTTATCATTTTCATATATTCTTTGCCATTTATTCTCATCAAAAAGTTCTAAAACTTTAACTATGTCTTCATATTTAACAGCCTTAAAATTATTTTTGTATACAAGAAGTTTTTCTGATTCTACTCCTATTGTTTTCGTTGTTTTACATCCCGAGAAAAATGTTTCAATCAGCTGACTTTTGTTCAAGATTATATTTGCAGAGTTATTTGTTAACAGCATAGAGCCTTTCTTTTGAAAAATGTTTTTCAATTAATTCTTCTATACAAGTCATTATTTTATCTTCAAAGTGAATATTATAATGTTGATTTATTTCTCTGATAAAATAACAAGGACTTGTTACATTTATTTCTATTACTTTTTCATTTATAACATCGAGCCCTACTAAATATAATCCTCTTTCGGATAATTTTTTTGCTATTGTTTGTGCTAATTTTATTTCATTTAGAGATAAAAAAGCATCTTTGAAATATCTGTCTGAATGTATTGAAAATTTAAAATTATGGTCTCCCGGTAGTTTTTGTATACATTCTTCCATTACAGTTTCGCCTATTATTAATACTCGTTTATCGCCAAATTTTGCTTCGGGAAGATATTCTTGAAGCATTACCGGAGTTTTTCCATCTTCAGTCATATTGTTAATAATTGTAAGAAGATTTTTATCATCTTTGTTTAAATAATAGACCCCATTTCCAAAACATCTGTTTAATGGTTTTAGAATTGCTTCTTTATTATTTTCTACAAAATTTATAATTAACTCTGCTGAACTTGTAACTATATTCTTTGGTACAAAATCTTTGAAATAATTAATATGAAATTTTTCGTTGAAGTTTTTTATTTCTGACGGGTCATTTATTAAAAGTGTTTTTTCTTTATCTACATAGTCAAAAACATAACATGCATTTATATAATTGATATCAACAGGAGGATCAGGACGGAAAAATACAACATCAAAATCATTTATTAATTGTTTTTGCTGTTCTTTGTTGTAGAAAATATTTTCTTCTTTTAGATAGGATACTCGGCTAAATACATAGGATTGTCCATTTTCTATAAATAAATCACGTTTTATTCCTATTGATACTTTGTAATTTCTTTTTAAGAACTCTTTTATAAACCAGAAATTTGTTACTAAATCATTGAATTCGAAGTATTTTAATTCAACTTCATCTATTATAAAAAGAATTTTCTTTGACATAATATGCCTCTTTCTCTATTTAAGAGTAACACTTAAATTGTTTTTTTCAAATACAAAAGAATTAATTATTTTGTTTATTGTTAATAAAAAAGGAAGCTTTAGCTTCCTTTTTTTACATAAAATTTTAATAAATTTATTTAACTTCTTTTGATATAGCATCAGTAATATCAGTACCACCTGATAATACAACACCTTTAGCAAGAACTAAGTTATATCCGTTTGCTTGTGCATTTTTATCAATTACGCTTGATATGTTTTTATCAATAGCAAGTAATTTTGTTTCGTAATTTTTCGCAATAGCATCTCTTTTTGCTTGGAATTCTTTATTATATTTTTCTTCTAAAGATTTCTTCTTTTTAGCGTCTTTTTCTTTATCAAGATTAGCTTTAGCTGTTTCAATAAACTTAGCTAATTCTTGACCTTTTTTCTTTTGTTCATCTTTCAACGCCTTAACTTGAGAAGAAGATGCTACAACTTTTTGAACATCGACAACTGCTACTTTAAAGTTTGAAGGCGTATCAGATATTGCATAATTTCCTGCTGCAATACCTATAGCAAATGCTACTAAAGATACTGTTAATAATTTTAGACTATTTTTCATTTTATACTCCTTTTAATGTGTAGATTATAGCATTTTAGGTTAATTTTTTCAAATTATCCTTATGACTAGCCCTTAAAGGCATTGTTTATAGAGGTTTTAAACTCGGGTTTTAGAATTCCTTTTTCTGTAATAATACCGGTAATAAGTTCATTGGGTGTTACATCAAACCCCGGGTTTATTATATTGACATCTTTTGCACAAATCCAGTCTCCATTTATATGTGTTACTTCTTCGTGTGAACGTTCCTCAATAGGTATTTCTTTTCCTGATTTTATAGATGTATCTATTGTTGATAATGGTGCTGCAATATAGAATGGAATATTATGGTATTTTGCAGCAATTGCAACTGTATATGTACCTATTTTATTAGCTGTATCACCATTTGCAGCAATTCTATCAGCTCCTACTACAACCATATCAATCATACCTTTTGACATAAAGTATGAACACATACCATCGGTTATTAGTGTTGTAGGTATTCCGTCACTTGTAAGTTCCCAAGTAGTTAATCTTGCACCTTGTTGTCTTGGTCTTGTTTCATCTGCAAAAACTTTAATTGTAGGATCTTTTGCAAATGCACTTCTTATAACGCCTAAAGCAGTACCATAACCTACGGTTGCTAAAGCACCTGCATTACAGTGCGTTAATATTGTTGCCCCTTTTGGAACTACTTGTGCTCCATAATCTCCAATTTTTTTGTTTATTTCTATATCTTCATTTTCAAGTTTAATGCCGTTTTCAATTAAAGCTTTAGTTATTTCATCAATATTTCCTTGTTGTTTTAAGGCGAGGTCTATTTGTTGGTTAACTCCCCACATTAAATTTACGGCTGTTGGTCTTGATGATTTTAGGTATTTGCCTCTTTCTTTTAATTTTTCAAGAAATTCTGATTTGTTACTAATTGTTTTGGATAATTCAATTGCTGCAAGTGAAACACCATGTACACCTGCTATTCCTATTGCAGGTGCTCCTCGAACTATCATATCTTTAATTGCGAAAAACATTTCTTTATCTGTTTTTATGTCTACAGTTTTATATTCTTTTGGTAAAACTGTTTGGTCTATCATTCTTGAGAAATTATCTACCCATTCAATTGTTTTAATTTTTGATTCAAAAGCCATATTATCCTCTATTTCTAGGTTTAAAATATTCATAAAAATATGCTGTTAAAAAGCCTGAAAAGGTGTTCATTAATCCACATAGAAGTGAAATTAGAATAATCATTGGTATTAAAAAGCCAATATTCATAAAGATAACTTTTATCCATAGAAAAGATTGGATTTTAAATATCAAATTCAAAATGAAAGCTATAGGAAAATATATTGTTGCAAAGCCTAAAAATGCACTTATACCTGATATTGCACCAATTAATAGACATTTCTCTGTCTCAATAGTTTTAATTATATTTAATTTTTTAAGATAAATTATCATAAATGGTGCAACTAAAAACATTACAGCTAGAAAAGCAATCCAAGTAAAAGCGGGTATTAATGGTATTACACCGAGAATTCCACCTACTATAATAGAAAATATACAAATTATTTTTAATAAGGATTTATTTATCATTATATTTCTCCTTAATTTATGTTATTACGAGCAAAACAAAGTGCAATAGCTATAGAGTCTATAGTGTCATCCAATTTTGGTAATTTTTTATACTCAATGCTCATTTGTACAATTTTAGCGACTTCGTCTTTTGTTGCTCTTCCATATCCAGTTATTATTTGTTTTACTTCAATCGGTGTGAATTCTTGTATTTTAATTTGATTTTTTTGTAGCACTGAAAGAATAACACCTCTTGCTTCAGCTACAGGGATTATTGTTTTTTGATTTTTAAAATAAAATAGTTTTTCTATACTTGCAAAATCAGGATGAAAATTTTTAATAAGTGTTTGCATATCAGTTTCTATTTCTAAAAGACGTTCTGCATCAGTTTTATTTTTATCTGTTTGTATAGAACCTGATGAAACTAAAATATTTTTATCTTTTTCAGTATCTATTACCGAATAACCAACAATGGCAAGTCCGGGGTCAATTCCTAATATTCTCATTCTTTAATTATATTTTAGATTATTCCAAAAGCCAGTTTTTAAGATATGTTACACAATCTTTTGGAATTTAATCAAAAAATTTTTTGAGATTTTTTATAAGGAGTAAATAGGAACGAGAAAAATGAGAATAAATTTAAATAATCTTATTTTGATTGGAAATTTACCAAAATATAACATGCAATCAGGTATGGCTTCTTTTAAAACAAATTCTTTGGAAAGAACGCCAAATCGGGACATAGTTTCTTTTTGTGGTAAAAAGTCTTCAAGTAAGAAGCTTCCTCCAAGAGTTCAGATTGCAATGGAATATTCTCAAGATATTTTAAAAGAATCAAAGACAAAAAAATTAACATTACAAGATATTTCAAATATAACAAGTAAGTATTCTGATAGTGTAAGTGTTTATCCAATGAGTGAATTAAAAAATAGAATTTCAGACGGTCAAAATTATGGTGCATATTTTTGTTCTCAGCTTGAAGATGATTTTACTTCATCAAATAAAGAGATTTTTGTAGATTTACCGAAAATGGATGCAGATGAAATAGAAATGCTTTTATTTTCAATGAATTGTGCACATGAATTTACTCATATAAAACAATTAGATACAAATAATTCATTTAATCAACTTAAAATAATGTCTAAAGGTGATATTGATTATGCAAAGGCAATAATGGGTATAAGTGATTTAGTATTCAGCGTATTTGATACTAGGATTCAAGCTCAAACTGTAGCACCTATTATTCAAGGATGTCTTGACGTGAAGGCTTTTCAGAAATATTCTAACATAATTCCTGTTGAAGCTCCTGTTAACCGTCAAATGCTCCCAATTGCAAATGGATTAAAAAGTGAAAAGGATATGCAAACTTTATTAAGAGCTGGTTTTAATCAAATATTTGAAAATGCAATGATTTCTATAAAGAAAAATCAACCTGAAATATTTGATATGATTCCAGATAATGAACATTACGAAAATTTAATGAGAAAAGTTAGAAGTTATTGTGCACTTAGAGCGGCAGATGAAAAGGAAGCATATACAACAGAATCGGAAGTTGCAAGAAAAATATTAAAAACAAATAAAACACTTAATATAGATGTGTTTCCAATATATTATGATATTTTAGAAAAAGCATTTTCATAAAAAAAGAGGGGTTATCCCCTCTTTTTATGGTCTAATTCTATCCATTAATCTTGGGAAAGGAATAGTTTCACGTACATGGTGCAAACCGCAAATCCACGCTACGGTTCTTTCTATTCCAAGACCAAAACCGGCATGAGGTACACTTCCATATTTTCTTAAATCTAAATACCAATCGAAAGTTTCAGGATTTAGATTTTGTTCCTTTATCTTAGCCATTAATTTATCAATATCTTCTTCTCTTTGACCACCGCCAATAATTTCACCGTATCCTTCAGGTGCTATCATATCAACACAAGCTGCTTTATCATTTTCTGCTTGTTTAAAATAAAAAGCTTTGACGCTCATTGGGTAATGGTGAATCATAACTGGTTTATCAAATTCTTCAGAAATAAGAGTTTCCTCGTCACCGCCAAAATCTTCTCCATATGGAGTATCATTACCTTTCTTATGAAGAATTTCAATTGCTTCATCATAAGAAATTCTGGGAAATGGACGTTTAATATTTTCAAGCTTAGAAATATCTCTTTCAAGGGTTTCTAAATCTTGACGGTTATTTTCAAGTACTTTCTCAACAATATATTCAACAAATTCTTCTGCTAAATCCATATCATCCCAAATATCAGCAAAAGCCATTTCCGGCTCTACCATCCAAAATTCGGTTAAGTGACGTCTGGTTTTTGATTTTTCAGCTCTAAATGTAGGACCAAAACAATAAGCTTTACCGACAGCCATTGCAGCAGCTTCCATATATAATTGTCCTGACTGACTCAAGTATGCTTTCTGATCAAAATAATTAGTTTCAAATAATGTAGTAGAACCCTCACAAGCATTTGGTGTAAATATTGGAGCATCAACAAGTGTAAATCCGTGTGAATCGAAAAAATCTCTTACTGATTTTATAATTGTATGGCGAATTTTTAATATTGCTTTTTGTTTTAAAGAACGAAGCCATAAGTGGCGGTGTTCCATAAGAAAATGAGGTCCATGTTCTTTAGGTGTAATAGGATAATCGTTTGCAACACTTATAACTTTAACATCTGTTGCATCAATTTCATAACCTATTTTTGAACGCTCATGTTTTTTTACTGTTCCTTTTACTTCAACAACACTTTCTTGAGAAATTTTATCAGCAAGTTCAAAGACTTCGTCTGATACATTTCCTTTAAAAACTACTGCCTGAATTTCAGCAGTTCCGTCACGAAGTTGAAGGAAATGAAGTTTTCCGCTTGAGCGTTTATTGTATAACCAAGCTTGTAAAATAACTTCTTTGTTTTCGTAATTTTTAATGTCTTCAATCCAAATTTTTTTCATAAAAATTAACCCCATAAAAATACTATGCGGGTTAATTTTATCATAATTTAATCAGTATATAAATAACTACAAATTATTTATAATTTTTTGAATTTCAGAATTTGTTTCTTCACAGCAAGTACTGTTTAATATTCTGTTAATAGAAGCAGCCGGTTCTTCTTCAATTTGTGTGTTTTCAATTATTTGTTTATTTTTGACAGAATTATTGTTAATATACTTTTGAATTGCTTCAATAGTTGCTTTTGTATCTCCAAGGATATTTTTATATAAAGCGTTGATTTTGTTTGCTTCTGCCATAATAACTCTCCTTTTTCTATATCTTATAGAATTTAATTTCGGCAAAAAATATATAAACTTTAGCAATTGAATAAAAGATATAATTTTTCTTTACAAAAGATGAACTATATTTTTAAGATTTTTGAGCATGTTCTTTAAAAAAAAATGTGTTTATGTAAAGATAAAAATGGCGTAAGCTAAGTATAATTTAAATTAAGTAGTGATAAATAAAGGAAAAAGAAAATGGCAAGAAAAGTTCCATTGGAAAGAGTAAGAAACTTTGGTATTGCTGCTCACATCGATGCAGGTAAAACAACTACCACTGAACGTATTCTTTTCTACACAGGTAAAACACATAAAATCGGTGAAGTACACGATGGTGCTGCTGTAACCGACTTTATGGAACAAGAACGTGAAAGAGGTATTACAATTCAGTCTGCAGCTGTAACAGCAATGTGGAAAGATCACCAATTTAACATTATTGATACCCCAGGGCACGTTGACTTTACAATTGAAGTTGAACGTTCACTTCGTGTATTAGATGGTGTTGTTGCTGTATTTTGTGCTGTTGGCGGTGTTCAATCACAATCAGAAACAGTTTGGAGACAAGCAAACAGATATGAAGTACCTAGAATGGTATTTGTTAATAAAATGGATAGAACAGGTGCTGATTTCTATAGAGTTGTTGACCAATTAAAGAATAGATTAAATGCAAATGCAGTACCTATTCAATTACCAATTGGTGCAGAAGATAAATTTACAGGTTTGGTTGATCTTATGACAATGAAAGCTGAAATTTATACTAATGACCTTGGTACAGATATAAAAGAAGAAGAAATTCCTGCAGACCTTCTTGAAAAAGCTCAAGAATACAGAGCAGAAATGATTGAAAAAATTTCAGAAACAGATGATGATTTGATGATGAAATTTATGGAAGGTGAAGAACCTACAATAGACGAATTAAAGGCGGCTTTAAGAAAAGCAGTTTGTACAAACCAAATCGTTCCTGTATGTTGCGGTACAGCATTCAAGAATAAAGGTGTTCAATTACTTTTGGATAATGTTGTTTACTATATGCCATCTCCATTAGATGTAAAAGCTATTGAAGGTGAACTTGAAGATGGAACAAAAGTAGAAAGACATTCTTCTGAAAGTGAGCCATTCTCTGCTTTAGCATTTAAGATTATGACGGATCCATATGTTGGTCGTTTAACATTCTTAAGAGTTTATTCAGGTAAATTGACAGCAGGTTCTTATGCATTGAATGCAACAAATGGTAAAAAAGAACGTATTTCAAGATTGGTTCAAATGTATGCTGATCAAAGAAATGAAATTTCGGAAGTATATGCTGGTGATATCTGTGCGGCAGTTGGTTTAAAAGATACAACAACTGGTGATACATTGTGTGATGAAAATGCACCAATTATATTAGAAAAAATGGAATTTCCAGATCCTGTTATTTCTGTTGCTATTGAACCAAAAACAAAAGCTGACCAAGATAAAATGGGTATTGCACTTCAAAAACTTGCTGAAGAAGACCCATCCTTCAGAGTTAAATCAGATTCTGAAACAGGTCAAACAATTATTTCAGGTATGGGTGAACTTCACTTAGATATTATTGTTGACCGTCTTTTAAGAGAATTCAAAGTTGATGCTAATGTTGGTAAACCACAAGTTGCATATAGAGAAACTATCTTAGGAAATGCAGATCAAGATTCTAAATTTATTAGACAATCAGGTGGTAAAGGTCAATATGGTCACGTTAAAATCAGAATTTCTCCAGCTGGTGAAAATGAAGGTTTTGTATTCGAAAACAAAATCGTTGGTGGTGCTATTCCGAAAGAATACATCGAACCTGCAAGAAAAGGTATGGAAGAAGCTCTTGAAGGTGGTATTTTAGCCGGATATCCTATGATTGACGTTAAAGTTGAACTTTATGATGGTTCATATCACGATGTTGACTCTTCAGAAATGGCATTTAAGATTGCCGGTTCTATGGCTATCAAAGATGGTTGTAAGAAAGCAAGACCTTGTATTCTTGAGCCTATGATGAAGGTTGAAATTGAAATTCCTGATGAATATACAGGTACAATTATCGGTGATATTTCAAGACGTCGTGGACGTATTGAAGGTCAAGAACCAATTGGTAATACAGGTAATGTAATTGTTAGAGCAACTGTTCCATTAGGTAACATGTTTGGTTATGCAACAGACTTACGTTCTAATACTCAAGGTAGAGGTACATTCTCTATGGAATTCTTGAAGTATGAACAAGTTCCAAATAATGTTCAAGAAGAAATTATTTCAAAATCAGGTGCTCGTTCATAACTGATATAAAGAAATAAAAAGAGGCATTTATAATGCCTCTTTTTTTTATTGTGATGGTTAAGCATTATTGATTTCATTAGGCAGTTTATTTTCTTTTAAGTACGAGCTTTTTTTCCTTTACTTACATTCCTAAAAATTTACTAATCCGAATTGTTGTATTAATAAAGATTTTTCTTGGTTATAATTACTAAATAAAAAGATAAAATAAAAAAATTAACATTACTACAAATATAGTAAAAATTTTTGAAAGTTGTAAAAAAAAGTGTTATAATGGAAGTGTAGATAGATAGCCCCGATATAGGGCGATGAAAAGTCCTAATCGGTACAAGTAAAAATACCCGAGTTCGTAGATATAGCGAAAGGGACATATGGATAAAATACAATTTCACAATGACCTAAGAAGGTTAATTGAAATTTTACCGCCGAAAATTGTCGAAGCATTAAAGCCTTACAATTTGGATGATGCAATCGAATTAGTTTTTGATTTAGGCAGGGTTGGAGAAATACGTTATTCTGATGGAAAAACAGTTTTTTTAGGCGAAAGTTATATAGTTGATGAGGATATTGATTATATAACATCAAAAATTCAGCCATTTACAAGTGATAATCGTTCAGGTATACCTGGGACATTGCACAGAATAAGTGCAATAAGAAACAGACAGTCTAAAGTAGTAGGGCTTACTTGCAGAATTGGCCGTGTTGTTACAGGTACAATTGCATGTATAAAAGATATAGTGTTACAAAATAAAAGTATATTGTTCTTAGGTCGTCCTGGTGTTGGTAAGACAACTAAACTTAGAGAAATATCAAGATTAGTTGCTGATGATTTAGGAAAAAGAGTAGTTGTTGTAGACACATCAAATGAAATTGCAGGTGATGGAGATACTCCGCATCCGGCAATAGGTAGGGCAAGGAGAATGCAGGTTTCTCAACCAATATATCAAAAAGATGTTATGATTGAGGCTGTTGAAAACCATACTCCGGAAGTAATTGTAGTTGATGAAATAGGTACAGAAGAAGAAGCTCAAGCAGCCAGAACGATAGCAGAACGTGGTGTTATGTTAATTGCTACAGCGCATGGTAATACATTAGATAATTTAATTAAAAACCCAACATTATCAGATTTAGTAGGTGGCGTAAGTTCTGTAACATTAGGTGATGATGAGGCAAAAAGAAGAGGTAGTCAAAAAACTGTACTTGAAAGAGAAAAGCAGCCAACATTTGATATTGTTATAGAAATTATAGATAGAAATACATTGGCTGTATATAAAAATACTGCAGAAGCTGTTGATTATATATTACGTGGTTGGCCGATAAGACCTGAAATCAGAAAAGTTGATCAAGTATATGAAAATACAGAAAAAACGATAGAAGAAGTTGCAGTTCAAGAAAAAATTAAGGAAGAAGAAGATCTTGCAAGTCAGAAACTTAAGTTTAGTTTTTCAAGACAAGAATATGTAAAACAAGTAAAAGATTTTAAAAAGATATACATCTATGCTGTTAGTAGAACTGTATTAGATAAGGTTCTTGAACGGCTTAATCTTCAAGCAGAAATTACAAGAAATATAGAAGAAGCAGATATAGTAATAGTTCATAAAGCATTTGCAAAAGGCGGTACTAAAATTTTGAGTATAGCAAATGATTATAAATTGCCAATATATTATGTGCGTTCAAATTCAATGTCTCAGGTACAAAAAGTAGTAAAAGAAGCATTACATATAACAGATAGTGAAACTCTGCAAGGTTATTATGATGATGCTGAGAGAGCATTAGATGAAGCAAAAGCAGCTATTCAAAAAATATTAGAAGGTGCTGATAATGTTGAATTGAAACCTCAAAATCAGCAAATAAGAAAAATGCAGCATGAATTAGTTGAACAACATAATCTTTCAAGTGAAAGTGTTGGAGAAGGTTCACAGAGAAGGCTAAGAATCGTTGGTGGCAGTGATTTTAAACATGCCGGATAAATAAAATATATGAAAATGAAAAGAGCTTTTGAAAAAGCTCTTTTCATTTTATTTTATATGAATGATTTTTAATTATTTCTTCAACAAAATCATATGTGGAAACTATATATTCGGGATTATATTCTTTTATTCTTTTTTTCATATATTCATATAAATCACATATTTCTTGTGTTAGTTCCGATTTTTCAGGATTTCTTACAGAATGGCAAAATTCAATAGATGGAAAAAAATTAGTAACTCCTATTGAACTACAAAGTTTTATCCAATTATCAATTTCTTCTTTTGTATCATTAAGTCCTTTTAAAATAATATATTTAATCATAACTTTATGAGATAAGTTTTTTGTATCTTTTATATATCTTTTTATATTTTTAATAACATCATCAAATTTATCAACACCTTTGATTTTTTTGAAATTTTCTTTTGAAGCACAATCAAGTGAGATACATATAGATGAATTAGGATTTGATTTTATGGTTTTTGATATATATTTCTCATAAAATATACCATTAGATAAAATATCAATAGTGTACTTATTCTTAATAAAGAACTTAAGTAGATTAGGAAATTCCTTAAGAATTGTTGGTTCTCCTCCAACTAAAGATATTTCTACATTTTGACTTAATTTGTTTTGTTTTTGCAGTTTTTTTAAATCATTAAGGACGTTAATTACTCCTTTATTGTTTCTACCCTCTGTAATTTTTAATTTTGTATTTTCTCTGTTAGAACAATAAACACAGGCACAGTTACATTGATTCCAATGGTAAATTTCAATGAATTTGATTTTATTATCATCTATATGGAAATTTTCATCTACTTCTTTTAAATATAAGCATTTTTGACAATGCTCAGGATATATTCTTTCTTTCATATCAGAAAGAATTGACTCTCTTTTTTCAAAGAATGTTTTTAAGTAGTCTTGCTCATATTTCTGGAATGAATGATCTTGCCATAATTTATTACAATATGTCAAACCTGAATAATGAAAATTTATTCCGTTATTTAAATAAAAACAGTATTTCAATATAAATCCTTTTTTATTATTTATAGATTAATGACTCTTAAAATGTCCTGTAAATCTGCTTTAGTTTTCTTAACTTCAGCAGCTGAGTATTTTATTGCACTATCAGGGTCTTTTAGTCCATTACCCGTTAAAATACAAACAGAGGTTGAACCTTCTTTTACAAGTCCCATCTTATTTGCTTTAATTAAACCGGCAACAGAAGCAGCACTACCAGGTTCAGCTAAAATACCTTCAGTTGAAGCCATTAATTTATATGCTTCAATAATTTCTTCATCTGTAACGCAATCAATTTTACCGTTTGATAAATCTCTTGCTCTTTCAGCTTGTTTCCAGCTTGCTGGATTACCAATTCTTATTGCTGTTGCAATTGTTTCAGGGTGAAGAATTCTTTCTCCTTTTACAATAGCAGCTGCGCCTTGTGCTTCATATCCCATCATCTTAGGTAAATGAGAAGACTTTTGAAGTGCGAAAAATTCTTCATACCCTTTAAAGTAAGCTGTAATATTACCGGCATTACCTACGGGAATAAAATGATAATCAGGTGCATCGCCTAAAGCTTCAATAATTTCAAATGCTCCTGTTTTTTGACCTTCAATTCTATATGGATTTACAGAGTTAACTAAAGTTATAGGAGAATTTTTAGAAATTTCAATAACCATTTCAAGTGCTTCGTCAAAGTTACCTTGAATTGCAATAATTTCAGCACCATACATCATAGCTTGTGATAATTTTCCAAGAGCGATGTATCCATCAGGAATTAAAACAAATACTCTAACACCAGCTTTTGCACCATAAGCTGCAGCCGCTGCAGATGTATTACCTGTTGAAGCACAAATTATAGCTTTAGAACCATCTTCAACAGCTTTTGTTACAGCCATTGTCATTCCTCGGTCTTTGAAGCTTCCTGTTGGATTTGCACCTTCATATTTTAAATAAACATTACCTTTAAGACCTATTTTCTTTGCCAGGTTATCAGCTTTTATTAATGGAGTATTACCTTCATTTAATGTGATAACAGGTGTTTTATCTGTAACAGGCAGATATTTTCTATATTTATTTATTAAACCTTTATAATGATTCTTCTCCATAAAGCCCCCTAGTTCATAACCCTTAATAGATTGTCTATATTTTTAATACATTCAGATTTTAGTAGTTCTTGTAATGCATTTTGTACGTCTGATTCTTTACTTTTTTCTGTAATAACAACAATTTCCGCAGTATTATCATCTTTTGTACCTTTTTGCATAATTGTTGAAATGTTTATATTATTTTTACCGCATATTGTACCTATGATACCAATAGCCCCAGGATTATTGCTTGCATTTATTGAAATATAATATTCGTTATAAGTATCGCCTATATTTATTTGATCTGCAATTTCATTATGGTTACAAATTGCTTGCGGAATGGGTGAATCAGATGCTTCAAGTTCAGCAGCTAATACAAGTAAATCTCCAACAACAGAACTTGCTGTAGGTTCAGCTCCAGCTCCGGCGCCTGTAAAAATCAAATCTCCTACTGGATATCCAGTCAGCATTATAGAATTTGTTGCATTTTTAACTTTTGCTAACAAGTGTTTTTTTGCTACAAGCATAGGATGAACTCTTACGTCAATCTTTCCGTTTTCTAAAACTTGTCCCATTGCAATAAGTTTTATTGTATATCCTAACTCTTTTGCCGATTTAATATCTTGCGCTGTTATTTTTGTAATACCTTCACGGTATATTTTATTAATATCAATTTTTTTATTAAAAGAAATTGTAGATAATATAGAAATTTTGTATGCTGCATCAAAACCTTCAACATCACCTGTTGGATCAGTTTCTGCATAACCTAATTCTTGAGCTTGTTTTAGTGCAGTTTCATATGATAATTCTTTTTCTGCCATTTTTGTCAGAATATAATTTGTAGTACCATTTAATATGGCTGCTATTTTAGTAATTTTATTAGCACATAAAATCGTTTTTACAGGCATGATAATAGGAATACCACCTGCTACAGCTGCTTCATATAAAATTATTACTTTATTTTCTTTTGCAAGTTGAAATAATTCACTTCCTTTTTTTGCAAGTAATTCTTTATTTGCTGTAACAACATGTTTCTTATTTTTTATTGCTGCTTTTAGTATGTCAAATGTCGGTGTTACACCACCTGAAACTTCTATTACTATATCTATTCCTGGATTATTAATAATTTCATATGGGTCTTGTGTTAATAATTTTGTATCAAAGTTTTCAATGTTTCTTTTTTTTGAAATATTTTTTACTGCAATTTTCTCAATTTTGATGTCAGGAAAAGACTGAAGTACTTTGTACACTCCGGTTCCTACTGTTCCCAACCCTATAATTCCGACTTTTAGTGCTTTCATATTTACTCCGACAATTTCTTTTATAGTAATAATTAAACCATAACTGTATTTAAAAAACATATTTGAAATTATGATTTTAAATATAGATTAAGAAATGTAACAAAACAAGTCATTGTTGATTTTAGGTAAATTTAAAAGTTTTTATATATATGTAAACACTATGTAGATATTAGGAGGATAAAATGGGCAATGGAAACTATATTTCTTTATTAAGTTCTAATAATACTTGTGGATCTGTTGTTTTATTTTCATCTTCCAAAGGTGGTGAAACAGCAGGAAGTGTTGCTTTCTTTTCACCATCATCAAATTCAGGTATTGCATATCAAGGTGGTGAAACTGCAGGGAGCGTTGCATATTCTAGTGGATCTTCTTGTGGTACTAGTTGTGGCTCTTTTTCCGCTATAGCTTAGATAAAAATTAGTTGCATTTTTTTATTTAATACAATATAAGTATTGAAACATCAGTTTAAATTTTAGTTATGTGTTTGATACAATAATGAAAAAAAATAAACAAGAAGATTTCATAATAAAAGAGATGCTGAAAAGCATCTCTTTTAAGTATTTTATAAAAATTTATTGAGCATCTTTTATTGTGCTGTAGCAATCTTTACAATATACTTCTTTTCCTTCGATTGGTTTAAAAGGAACTTTAGTTTGACATCCGCATTTAGAACAAGTTACTTCGTATAACTTTTTTCTATTTTTTTGTCTTCTGTTTTTTCTGCATTCAGGACAACGTTTTGGCTTGTTAACAAGACCTCTTGCAGCATAAAATTCTTGTTCACCTGCAGTAAACACAAATTCACTTCCGCAATCTTCGCAAATAAGCTTTTCGTCTTCGTACATTTCTTGTCTTCTCCTTAAATTGGGTAATGCTTGTAAATAATTTGCGATAGGAATTAAAAGTTTAATTACTAAATTTAGTTATCTACAAGATAATATTTTATAATTGAACTGTATTTTTAGCAAGAAGAATATTGCTAAAATTTGAATATATTTTATAATATTAAGATATGTAAAAAATATATTTTCTAATTTCTGTCATGTAGCAATAATATTATTTTAGGATATTTATGATTACAGGTATACATCTGTGAGGAATCAATGGTCTATTCAATAGGGGTTCAAAATCAAAATAACGGTAGTATAAAGACATTGTCCTTTGGTAAAAAAGAAGAGGGCAAGAGAAGTAAGTGTGAAAATCATGATGCATTAATGTACGATGAGAAAAGAAAGCATCCGATAACAACAAATGTGAAAATACAGGCTGATAAGTTTGTTAATGCATTCACTAAATATCCTCAAAAAGGGCTAAAAGGGAGTAAAAACTCTAATTTCTATGAATTTTTGACAATGGGCATGGTTCCATATTTAACAGGTAGTGCTACGATGATTGCTGTTTTCAACTTGGCAAGTAAGTTCTTTGATACTCCTGCAGCAGTAAATGCTTCAAAACTCGGTAAAAAAATGGGTTTAGGTGTTTTATTCTATGGTATTGGTAAAACACTTTCTAAGAAATTTATTGAAACACCTGTTAATCTTAGATACGGAATAGATGTAAACTTACCATACAAAAAAGTAATTCATGAACTTCCCGAACAAGGTAATACAAATAATTTAGTAACACAAGAGTATCATAAAGCATATGAGAGTGTGGATTTCCCTCGTTGGGATTTATTCTATAATAACGAAAGTTTTGGTCCTGAAAGGAATAGTTATTTTGAAAAAGTAGGTAAAAATATGGGAATTAATGAGGAAGATTTAGATCATGCTGATCAAAAAGTTAAACCTCTAATAAAAGAAAAAGTTATTAAAACAAAATTATTCTCTACATTAAGTTCCTATTTCTGGGCAGCAACGGGTGTAGGAATAGCAATGCAAAAGCCTTGGGAAAATTTGGAAATTAATCCTATAAAAAGAATGAAAAATTATAAAAATTATAAACAAACAGCGGAAATTGCAAAAGAGCAAGGAATGAAAATTGCAAAATATAATAATTTTGCAAAGGATTTCGGAAAGAAATTTGTTGAAAGTTGTAAAGAATTTGTTAATAATGGTCATAAAAGTATGAGAATTGCAGGTCGCAGTCTTCTAGGTTTAGCTGTTGGCATGACATTATTAGGCAATTTATCAACTCTTTTAGACTTTAATAAAAGTAGGGGGGTAAACTCTCACGCATCATCATCTTTAATAGATGAAAGTAAAGAAAAGGTAGTATGTTAGGATGACAAATGTTTTAAACTCAATAATTGGCAATCAACCTATAAATAAATCAGAAGTTAAAAAGAATAACTCTGCCTTTGTTTTTACAAGTGATGGTAGAATAAAACCAATGAAAGATAAAGGTCAATTGCTTCCTTCAAAAATTTTTGGTTCTCCTGTTGAATATGCAAAAGATTTAAAAAAAGATGTAGTAAGTATTGGAAAAGCTGCAAAAGGTAAAGCTAATGATCATGAGCTTGGACGAATTAATGATTTAGCAATGAAATTGGGTTCGTTAGCTTTGGCATCTTATTTATTTGTAAAAAATCCTTTAAAACTAAGTAAAGCAATGGAATTTGTCGGATTTGGTACATTTTTTGCATCAATGTCTTTATGGCCCAAGTTGGCTATTCAAGCTCCATTAAAAGCAAGAACCGGTGTTGATATTCATCAAAAATATATAGACTCTCAAGGACGTAAAAAAATGTTGTTCCAAGATCCGCAGTATGTTTTGACAGATTTATACTCAAGAGAAGATTTGGATAGAATTGGAACAAAATTAGATGTAAGTGAAAATATACCTGATAGAGATAATTTCATTAAACAAAGAGCACAAAAAACAGCATTACAAGGAAATACATTATGGATGATGACAGCAGGTTTAGCTTCTCCATTAATGAGTGCTCTTATGTGTAACAGGTTAGAAAAACCAATAGGTAAAGCACTAGAAAAATATGCACTTTCATCTTCTGAAAATGCTATGAATAATGGAAACTATAGAGGTTTATGGGATAAAATCAAAGAGTCAGTTTCTTTGAGAACTTTTGATGAATTTCTTGTAAAAAATGCTGATAAAACACTTGATGAGAAAATGATATCTGATTTATCTGTAAAACTTGGTAAAAATGCAAATTCTGCTACAATACAAAAATTAATAAAAGATGAGTTATCTGCATTAAAAAATAGTGTAAAAATAGATGATTCATTTGTAAGAAATGCATTAAGGGGTCACATTGATGAATCTGTCTTTTCAAGATTAACGGAACAACAAAAAGCTTTATTAAATAAAGCTATGAAAGAAAATTCTCTGGGTGGAATTGCAGATGTATTATCGAAAGCATCTAGTAATTCAAAAAGAGAACAAATAAAACTAGCAAAAGAATTAACACAAGTTTTAGACAAATCCAAAACTGTTTTAGAAATGCCAAAAGTTTCACAAGTTGCATCTCAAATAAAGGCATTGCATTCAAACTTGCTTGATTTTTCTGCCGGTAAAGGTGTGTTAGATAGATACATAAATGCCAGAGTTGGCGACCAAGCAGGAACTTATATTGCAAATCAATGGGGCAGAGTTGGTGATAAGTTAATTAAAGCATTAAAACTTAGTGAAAAGGAACTAAGGGCAGTATCAAAGGGAGATATTGATATTATTATTGAAAAACTTTCAGCTCTTACTTCAAATGATTCAGAATATGATAAGGTTATTAAAAAATTAACAAAATTAATTGGTGATTATGAAAAAACAACAAATGCTGATTTTGTATCAAAAGTTCAAGATAAGGCAAAAACAGTATGTAGTACTGCAAGTAGTGATTTGAAAACAAATGGTTTTGTCAAACTTGCTGATAAAATTTCATCAGTAGCTAAAAAAGGAACAGTAGAAAATGTTATTAATATAAATACAGCAGAAAGAATATCAGGAGCTCAATCTTCATTTTATAGATTGTTGCAATCGCTTGATGTATTTAGAAAAGCAAATAATGGAAGTCTTGAAAGACAGTTGGCTTCTATGTTAGGTGAAAAAGGTGTAACTGCAGATCAGGAAACTCTTAAACGTTTGGTTAAAGCTTGTCAAGATCTTGTTTTAAATGCAACAACAACAGATTATGTTGAAAAATTAAAAACTTCCGGATTTAATTTATCTGAAATTGAATATAAAACAGTTATGAAAGCCTTATTTGACAGTGAAGCTGATACAACAATTGCTGAAAGTTTGTCAAGAACTATTGGTGCTGATAAAGTAGATGATGTAATGAGAGGTTTTACTTCTTATAAGAAAGAGTTTATGGCTAAAGTCGCTAATTGGCAAAATGGTATGACTTCTGAATTATCAAGACGTACTGTTGATGGTGTAACTAATGCGGCAAATGCAGTAGAAAGAAATAATTTAGCTGGTAAACCTATTAGAACTTTAATACAAGATGTTGCTAAACAAGCATATAATTCAAATAAATGGTTAAAGATTTTTGGTGGTTCAATGTTAGCTTTAACTGCAGTGACACTGGTTGCAGGTTTGGCAATTGGACGCAAAGGCAAAACAGAAAAACAAGTTGAACAGGAAAGTAAGGTAAATGGCTAACTACTTAGATAAATATCTTAATATAACACCAACAATTACAGTTGCTCCAAAAACACCTGAACCTACAGCTGTTATAAAGCCAACTGTTAATTATCAGGTTGAAAAGCAACCTATGGGAACTAATATTCTAGAACGTTATCTTCAAAATCAAGGTATAGTTGCAGCAACGCAGGTTAATGCAGTAAGTAATTCTCAGCCGGTTCAAGGTTATAAAAATAATTTAAGAACAAAATTCCAAAATAATGAAGCTATAATTATGGGTGTTATTATTCGTTCATTAGGTGCAAAAAATAACGTGGGTAATGAACTTATAAGAGAAGGTGATGTTCGTGGTACATTAATTAATGCCGTTGATAGGCTTGATGAGTTGAAGGCTTTAGGTATTAATACATTACACGTGTTACCGATAAACCCTCCTGGTAAAAAGAATGCATTTGGTACAGCCGGTTCTGTTTATGCGCCAGCTGATTTATTAAAGGTTGATCCAGCAATAGTAGATCATAATGATCCTAGAACACCGGATGAACAATTTAAGTATTTTACTGATGAATGCCACAAACGTGGTATAAGTGTAATGCTTGATTTACCAAGTTGTGCATCTTATGATCTGTTTTTAGAAAGACCTGATTTGATGGCATTTGAAAAAGATGGAACTCCAAAAACACCTGGTGGTTGGAATGATATCAGAATGTTTAATCCTTGGAAGGATGAATCAAAACGTGAATTAAACAAAGATTTACTAGATTATCATATTAAGTTTGTTGATAAATGTATTAAAGATTGGGGCGTTGATGGTATAAGAAGTGATGTTGCTAGAACAAAACCAACTGAATTTTGGCATATTTTAACAGATTATTCACGTTCACTTGATCCTGAATTTGCTTGGCTTGCAGAAAGTTATACATATGAAGATGCATCTCCACAACTAAATATGAATTATGATAGACCTCAAGATTCTTTAAGATCTGGTTTTGATAGCTATTATGGTCAATATCATATTTTCCATGAATGGACTAAAGCACAAGATTTATTTAATTATGTAAGAGAAAACATAAACATGTCTCAAGAACTTGAACCTGGTAAGTCTCTAATAGGCTCATTCGGTACACATGATGATATATCTATAATGAATCATGGTGGAGTTGCTTTCACTAATTTGGTTTCCGGTTTACAAGCAACACTTCCGATGTTAAATCCATATTATTTTGACGGATATCAATCAGGTGATGATTATATTTATGATTTTGAAGGTACTACTGATGAACAAACTGATACAGATTCTAATGAATGTACTGTTCATAGAGGAAGACCTGATATTTTTAATTTCTCAAGACCTTTAATCGGAGATCACCCTGAATGCGGTGATTTTATGAAAAATACATTGATGGTAAGAAATGATAAGAAGTATCATGATATTTTAACAAAAGGTTCGTTTATTCCATTGCGTGTAGATGGTAATGAGGATGATCAAATTATAGCATTTGCACGTCATTTAAATGGTAAAACACTTTTGGTTGTTGCAAATAGAGATGTTAATGCAAGACAAGGTGGTAGTATTATAATTCCTGGCTTAAAAGAAACTCAGAAGTTGAATAATTTATTTAAATCATATGGTGAAGATTCAACTCTTCAAGCAGTTGATGGTAAGTTAAATGTTGATCTGGGTTCAGGTCGTATACATTTGTTTGAAATTGATACTCCAAATATAGAAACTTCAGGTGTAGAAGTTTTAAAACAGAAACAATAGGTAAAAATATGCAGATTGGCTCAAATTATATAAATTATTATAATAATCCTTCATTTATGTCTTTAAAAAAACAAAATGATTCAACATCTAATGTATATTTAAAGCCAACAAAAGATGAAATTGTGACTGCAAAAACAAAAAAAGCCGTTTCTGAGTGTAAATATGTTATTTTGGGTTTATGTATTTTGTATTTTGCTATGAAAAGAAATATAAAAGTTAATAAGATTAAAGCTGCTGAAAGAAAGTTAATAGAGCTGGCAAAACAAAAAGTTCCTACCCCTCAGTTGATGAATGTTAGTCTTGATGAATTGGGTGGGGTTGTAAGAGTTTAATACCAGAACTTGTTCCAAGTCGTGATGCACCTGCTTTTATTAGTTCAATAGCTTGTTCTCTTGTTTTTATACCGCCTGATGCTTTTATTTTTACATTACTTCCTTTTAATGTTTCATACATTAGTTTTATATCTTCAACTTTTGCGCCTATGCCATTTTTTACAAAACCTGTAGATGTTTTTGCGAAATCGGCTTTGGTTTCTTTTATTATTTCGCAGGCTTTTATTATTTCATCTTTTGTTAGTAAATCTGTTTCAATAATGACTTTTAATGGAGTATTTCCACAAGCTTTTTTTACTGTTTCAATATCATTTTTTGTATATATGTAATTTTTGTCTTTAATTGATTGAATAGAAATTACCATATCTATTTCATCTGCACCATATTCAATTGCTTTTTTTGCTTCAAATGCTTTTACTTCACTTAAGCAGGCTCCCAATGGAAAACCTACTACGGTTACTATTTTTATATTTGTATCTTTTAAGTATCCTTTTGCTTGTTTTACATTTGCACTATTAACGCAAACTCCTTTAAAATTGTGTTCCTTTGCTTCTTCTAATAGTTTTATTAATTCTTTCTCCGTTGCATCTGGTTTTAATAATGTATGCTCTATATATTGTTCAAGTTTCATACTATCTTATACTCTCCAATATTTGCGTTGTTTTAAATTTTTTAGGTGAATAATATTCTATATAATTTTTAAGCAGTTTTATACATATGTCGCAAATTTTTTCTGTTACTAAATCATCATATTTTGTATGGACATTAAAATCTTCTTCTAATAATGTATTTAAAAATTCTTTTATTTTATTTGGAACTTTTACTTTTTTACATATATCTTTTGCACAGTCTTTACATAAAATGCCGCCTTGTTCAATTGAAAAATAAATTTCTTTACTATTTGGTTCTTTTAGACATTTTACACAATCTTTTAATTCTAAAGAGTATCCTGTTATATCCATGATTTTCAGCTGAAAACGAAGAACACTCAGCATAGATTGTTCTTTTCTGCTTGCTTTTGAAATTTGTTCAAGAAATGTATAGAACAAATTATATATTTCTTCACTATTGGGGTCGTTTTCTGTTCCGAAATTAGAGACAATCTCGCTGCAATACATTGCATAAAATAATTTATTCATATCACTTCGAAGACTGAAAAAGGTATTTAGTGCTTCTGCCTGACAGATAGTGTCTAAGTTTCTGCCTTTATTAAGCATCATTTTATTAGCTACGAGCATATCCATTCTTCCACCTAGTTTACTTGTGGTTTTCTTTATACCTTTGGCTACACCCTTTATAAGACCTTTCTCCTTTGAATACATAAGAATAATCTTATCAGCCTCACTAATGCTATAAGATTTCAAATTTATTGTATTTGTTGTAAATTGTTCTTTCATATTTTTTAAAAATTATTTTCGCTTCCTGAATATACACCTCTAATATAGTGCATAAGCTCGTTTGGACTATCTGAATGTTCAAGTGCTGCTTCTTTTGTAATTAAGCCTTTTTTGTATAAATCATATAGTGAAATATTAAATGTTATCATATCGTTATATGAACCTTTTTGAACTAATTTGTATATTTCTTCAAGTTCGTCTTTCAGAATAAAATCTTTAATTGTAGGAGTAGAATATAAAAGTTCAACTGCAGGTATTCTTCCCTTTCCATTGGCATTTGGTAATAGCTTTTGCGACAAAGAGCCTCTAAATACTTCTGCAAATTGACTTCTTACAGCAGCTCTTTCGGATGGTGGAAAGAAACTTAATATACGGTTTATTGTTTGTACAGCATTAAAAGTATGTAAAGTTGCAAATACAAGGTGTCCTGTTTCTGCTGCGTGAAGGGCACTCGCTACTGTTTCCATGTCTCTTATTTCACCAATTAATATTACATCAGGATCTTGTCTTAGGGCAAACTTTAAACCGTCAAGATAATTAGCTGTATCTATTCCTATTTGTCTTTGTGTGAATATTGATTTTTGGCTTTTATAAACATATTCAATCGGGTCTTCAATTGTAACAATATGTTTTTTCTGAGTGTTATTTATATGATTTAATATTGAAGCAATTGTTGTAGATTTACCGCTTCCGGCTACTCCTGTTACAAGCACGATTCCATTTTCGAAAGTCGAGAATTTTTCTATAGTTTTTGGTAATTTTAATTGTTCAAATGTTGGTATTTCATATGGAACTAGACGTATTGTCATAGAGTGATATCCAAAAGACATTGCAAGGTTAACCCTGAAACGTGATATTCCTTCTATTTCATAAGGAAAGTCAGAATCATATGAGCGAAATATTTTATCACGCATAGAAATTGGTGCCATTTCATCAATAGCACGCATCATATCTTCTTCTGTTACAGGTTCAAGCTTTGATTTTATTATTTTTCCGTCTATGCGGAATGATGGGACTTCACCCACGATAAAGTGAAGGTCTGATGCACCAAGTTCTTGTGCTTTTTCTAGTAGTGAATTTATTGTATAATTACTCATTTAAATGCTCCAAAAAATACTTTATGACAATATTATAGTACTTATTTGAATTAATTAAAATAAGTTTACATTTGCAATTATTTTTTAATATTATTTAATGTTTTTGACTATTACGTGTATTTGTTGTGTAATTGAAAGTATCTAGATATGGGTACCATCAAAATTAATGTATATAAAAGAACTACAAGTCGACAATTTTAAATCTTTCGCAAACGATATTACTATTCCATTTCTGAAAGGATTTACCACAATATCGGGACCTAATGGTTCGGGTAAAAGTAATATTATTGATAGTATTTTATTTGCGCTTGGACTCGCAAGTGCAAGAAACCTTCGTACTGAACAACTTTCTGATTTTATTTCTACACATACAAAAAAGAATGAAGCCTTTGTAAAAGTTGTTTTTGAACCTGAAAATAGTGAAGAAGAATCTATAACAGTTGCAAGAAGAATCAGAAAATCTTCTCAAGGGTTTAATAGTGTTTATTATTTAAATGATCAGGTTTCAACTTTAACTGAGATACATACTCGTCTTGAAAAGTATAGAATAACGCCAAATAGTTATAACGTCATGATGCAAGGTGATGTTATGAGTATTACTAATTGTTCTACTGTAGAAAGGCGTAAAATTATTGATGAAATTGCAGGTATTGCTGACTTCAACAGAAGAATTGATAAAGCACAGGAAGAACTTATGACTGTTGAAGAGAGAGTTGAAAATGCAAATCTTATTTTGACAGAAATAGAATCTTCTATTGAACGTTTGGCTCAAGAAAAAGAAACTGCTTTAAAATATCAGAAATTGAAAACTGAAAAATTTCAGTTAGAAAGTCAAATTACGACTGTTAAATATTTCGATATAAAAAGAAATTTGGAATTGGCTCATCAAAATATTTTAGAGTTTAACAAAAAGAAGAAAGAAGAAGAAGGTAATCTTAAGAAATTAGAAGAGAGTCTTTTAGAAATAAAGAAAAGATATTCTGAAATATCTGAATTGGTTAAAAATAATGGTGAAGCAGAGCAAATAGAAACAAAAAAACAATTAGAAGAGTTAAAAGGACAAATTTCTCGCAAAAATCTAGCTATAAGTTCTGTTGAAAAAACAATTCATGATAATTTGAAAACAATTGAAAATTCCAAAAACGGTATTGAAAATCATAAAGAAAAGATTGAGAAAATTACTTTAAAAATCGAAGAAAAAAAAGCAGAAATTGTTGAAATTGAAAATAATATAAAAATTCAAGAAGCTGAATTAACAAAAATTTTAGAAGAAGTTTCAGGTTTAAATAAAAATGCAGATAAGCAGATTGAAGAGAGAAACAATTTAAAAAAAGAACTTGAAAAATTAAAAGAAGAAGAATGGAATATAAAATCAGAAACAATTCCGTTAGAAACAGAACTTGCAACAACAAAAAAAGATGTTGAAAATGCAAAAAAATCATTAAATGAATTAACAAATTTCAAAGCTAATTTTAAAGATAATCAGGATAAATTGCAGCTTCAAGTTCAGGAATTAACAAAAGAGCAGACTGATTATAAATTGGCGCAGGAAAATGTTATGTATAATTTAGACAAAAATAAGAATGAAATGTCTGATTTATTGCATGACATACAAATGGCTCAAAGAAAAATTATTACAATAGAAGCCCAAAAAAGTGCATATGAAGAAGTGAATTTGGGAAGGGCAATAGATTCAGTTTTAAAAGCGAAAATAAATGGAGTTCACGCACCATTATTGCAGCTTGGAAGTGTTGATAAAGAATATTCAACTGCACTTGAAGTTGCCATGGGCGGTAGAATGAAAAATATTGTTGTTGAAGATGAAGATGTTGCTCGTGTTTGTATTGATTATTTAAAGTCAGCAAGAGCCGGAAGTGCAACATTCTTACCATTAAACAGAATGAAGAAGGCTCCTTCAAGTTTAAGAATACCAAAGGAAAAGGGTATTGTTGACTATGCAATAAATCTTATTGATTTTGATGACAGATATTTGGATGTATTTTTCTACGCACTTGGCGATACTTTGATTGTAGAAGATTATGATAGTGCTAAAAGATTGATAGGTAAGTATAGATTAGTTACACTTGATGGCAGTTTATTTGAAAAATCAGGTGCTATAACAGGTGGTGACAGACGTGATACAGGTTTGAAATTCAGTCAAAATCAAGATGAAGAGCTGAATAAATATAAAACTCGTTTTGCTGAACTTCAAAAACAATATTCTTCTCTTGAAAATAAAAGAAAAGAACTTGAAGCAAAACAAGAAAAAATCAGGCAAAATTATTCTAATACAATGACTGCATTAAATAGTGCAAAAATTGAATTGAATAATTTAAATAATAATTCTAAAAATAATGAAGACAAAATAGAAGAATATAAGAATATTATAAAAGATAATGAACCTAAAATACAAAATATAGAAAAGAAACTTGAAAAATATGAAGAAAAGTTAGTTGATTTAAATGATAAAATGCTTGTTCTTCAAGATAAAATTGCAGAAATTGAAAGTAAAATGACAGAAGGTGAACTCAAAAAACTTAAAGAGATGACTGCTGCAATTGAAAATCAAATAAAAGACTACCAAAATAAAATTTTAAAATGTAATAACGAAATTAATGAAGCAAATAGAGATATTGATTTCAATAAAGAATTAATTAAAGCAAAAGAAGAACAAATTCAAAGACTAATAAAAGATAATGAAACAGCAGCACAAGATAAAATTAAATTTGCTGAAGAGATTAAAGAAATCGAACTAAAAGCTTTAGAATTGGAAGAAAAAATAAAATCATTGGGAGAAAAACTTATTCAACTTCAAAAGCAAAGAGATATGGTACAAGAAGAGCTTCTTGGTGCGGAAACTCAAAAGAATAAAATTACTAATGAAATAGAAAAAATAGGTGAACAGGTTGAAGCATTTAAAGCCAGAAGAAGAGAACTTGAACCTCAACTTGAAGAAATAAGAACAGAGTTAAATGCTAATGAAGTAGATATAAATGCTTTGGTTCCGACTGAGATTTCGACTGAAGAAATAACAAACAAAATTCAACGTTTACAAAAGAAGATGGAAGAAATGGAACCGGTAAATATGCTTGCTATTCAAGCTTATGATGAGGTTAAAGCAAGACAAGAAGAGAAAAAAGAACAAATAGCTGTTTTAACAAATGAACGTAAACAAATTCTTGAAAAAATGAACGGATATGAACAAATAAAAAAAGAAACATTCATGAAAACATACAATAATATTAATGAAAATTTCAAGGATATATTTGCCAAATTATCTGAAGGTGAAGGAACTTTGATGTTAGAAAATCCTGAAAATCCATTTGAAGGAGGTTTGACAATTGAAGCTCAGCCAAGAGATAAGAAAAAACAAAAACTTGGAGCTATGTCAGGTGGTGAAAAATCATTAACTGCATTAGCGTTAGTTTTTGCTATTCAAAAATATCTTCCGGCACCATTTTATGCATTAGATGAAGTAGATGCTAATTTGGATGGTATAAATGTAGAACGTTTAGCCGATATTATTCAACAACAGGCAAAAAATACGCAATTTATAGTAGTTAGTCACAGGAAACCTATGATAGAATCAGCTAATAGAACAATAGGTGTGACTCAAAAAGAACATGGTAAAACTCGAGTAACAGGGGTTAAATTTAGGGACTAATTGAATGTTAAATCCAAAGGATACAAATAATTTTTATATGCAGACTACGACCGAATCTTATATAAAAAATTTAGGTTTTAGTCCTGATTCTATTTTAGATTCACCATCTGATGAATTAGATGGTATAGAAGTTTTAGTTCAAATGGCAAAACAAGGGAAAATAGACCCGTGGAATATTGATATAGCTGATATTGCAGATAAATATATGCTTCATATTGCAGAAAGTAAGTCTAATAATTTAAGAGTAACAGGTAGAGCTTTATTTTTTCTTGCTGTTTTATTGAAATTGAAGTCAAATATTCTTGTTGGAATTGACCCAATGCAATTTGCAGTGCAGGAGGAAATAAATCCTGAATATGATGATAGTGATGATTCCAGATTTTCTGATGATTTGTATTATCAAGATTATTATCCTGATAATGTTATTCCTATAGAAGATATTATTCAAAGAAGAACAAGTGTTAAGTTAAACAGAAATAGAATTGTTACATTAAAAGATTTAATAAGACAATTAGAGTTTTATGAACAACTTGATAAAAAACAAGCTGTAAAGAATTCTTTGGAACGTGCAAAAAGAAGAGTTCGTAATTATGCAAATATGTCAGCAGATGACATAATTAATTTGGCACATGAAGAGTATATTGAAAATAGTGTAAAAATTCTTAATGAAAATCTTATAAAAATTTTTGAAAAAGAAGAAAAAGTTGAATTAAATACTTTAACTCTGCTGGGACTAGATAAAATTTCAGCTTATATTGCATTATTATTTTTAACTGCAGAAAGTGATTTTGATTTGGAACAGGATGAATTTTACTCAGATTTATATGTAGTCAAAGGTCATACTTCAACAGAAGCTGTTGAGGAAAAACAGACGGCATAGGCGGTTATTATGGATTTAAAATCAAGAATTGAAGCAGTATTATTTGTAACAGGGAGAGCTGTTCAACTGGATGAGATAGCTAAGATTTTAGATGTTGAAGAACAAGAAGTTGAAGATGCAATGCTTTCATTGATTGTAGATTATTCATCCAGAGATGGTGCTTTAGAAATTGATGATGAAAACGGTTATATTATACAGGTTAAAGATGAATATATGGATATAGTCGAAAAACTTTGTCCTGTTGATATTTCAAATGCTGTGCTTAAAACGCTTACAGTAATCGCATTAAAAGAACCAATAAGACAAGCTGAATTGAAAGAATTAAGAGGTTCTACTGCGTATGACCATGTTGCAGAACTTGTTGAAAAAGGATTAATAAGCAGAAAACGTGATAAGAATGGTCGTTCTTATAATTTAAGAACAACACCAAAATTTGCCGAATATTTTAAATTAAAAGGCAATTCAGAAATATTATCTAAAATGGAAACAAACAGATTATCGGAATTATTGGAACTTAATAAGCAATAGAAAAAGGAGAATATATGAAGGTAAATAAAGATAGCAAGAAACAAACCGGTAGCATTAAAACTTCTTTAATTGTATTTGGAATTGTTTTGCTTTTGGTTCTTGGAGTATATTTTTATGTAAAGAATGTAATGCCAGATCAAATGTTTAATCAAGGCAAGAAGTATATGGCGGTTGGACAATATGATAAAGCATTAATGATGTTTGATTTGGTTGCAGATGCTAAACCATATGATTCTGAACCTGTTTATTATCAAGCACTTGCCATTTCTAAATTGCCGCCCACATATGATCATCAGAAGCAATTATATGCAATTGCGCAATTGGAAGATTGTGATGAAGCAAGTCAATTAGCAGAAACCATATTGATGAATATGCGTAAGCAATTAGAAGCTCAGGTTGGTTCTAATTATATTGACAATGTACTATTTGAAGATTCACTAATAAGATGGAATATATCTTCTCCGATTACCTATTCTATTTTTGCAGATTCAGGTGTAGCTCAAGAAAATATTGAAGCTGTTAAGAAAGCTTTTTTTGACTGGCAAGCTGCAACAAATGGTGTGATTACATTTAAGGAAACTGCAGGGAATAAAAATGCTAATATATGTGTTAATTTTATGGATAATATATCTATGAAGGATACTTATGAACCTACAAAAGTTGGTAAAGTTATTCCTGGAATAAATAATGAACAACTTAAAAAAATGGATGTTTATTTAAGAAAAGTTGATTCTAAAGGTCAGAATTATAATAAAGATCAATTTTATACGGTTGCTCTACATGAAATTGGTCATGCTCTTGGTATTGGTGGTCATAGTTCAAACTCTAATGATATTATGTATTATACAGGTGATTATATAGATGAAACTACTGTTAAAAAAGACATAACAAAAAGAGATATGAATACTCTTAATTTATTATATAAAATGGTTCCTGATATAATTGATAAGCCCATAAACCCAAACGAGTATAATAATTTGTTTTATCATGAAATTATAACAACATATCCAGGAGAAAATTTTGAATTAGAAACAAAAAGGTTATTAGCTCAATTACAAAAAGACAGGAAAAATATCATTGTTTGGGTTGATTTAGCTATTAATTATGCATTTAAGAAACAATATGCTCGTTCTAATTATGTTTTATACAATGTTCTTCCTTTAGTAGAAACTGATTTACAGAATCAGCATGTGATTTTATATAATTTAGCTGTTAATTATTATAAGATGAGAGATTATAATAATTCTTATAAATATTTGGCAATGGCTGAAAATTTGAAATCTGATTTGGATACTCAAATTTTAGGAACATTCTTAGATGTTAGATTTGGTAGGTTAGAACTTGCTAAGAAAAAATTGAAAATTTTGATAGATCAATATCCTGATAATATCGAAGTAGCATTAAAGCTTGCAGAAGTTTATCATATCGAAAAGGATAAAAAAATGGAAAAAGAAGTAATTAATAACTTAATTAAACGTAATCCTAAAGCTACAAGAGATAGAAGAGTTCTTAAGTATAATGCTAAGAATGATAAATATAAAGTTACTAGAAAGTAGCAATTAAATCATATTCTACAGCTCCTGTTATTTTAGCGGTGATTATATCGCCAGGTGTAACAGGAGTTTTTGTTTGTATAAATATAAGTCCATCTACTTCAGGAGCATCTTTATATGTTCTTCCTACAACTATTCCATCTGAATTAATTGCTTCTACTATGCAATCAATTTTTTTACCAATGAGCTTATTGTTTATTTCTTTTGATACTTGCTGCTGTAATTCCATTAATTGTTTTTTTCTTTGTTTTTTTATTTTTAATGGTATTTGAGGTTTTAGTTTATAAGCTTTTGTATTTTTTTCTCTTGAAAATTCAAAAATCCCCAGTTTATCTATTTTCATTTCTTTTATAAAATTATATAATTCTTGAAAATCTTCTTCTGTTTCACTCGGATAGCCAACAATAAATGTAGTTCTTATTGCTATAGATGGTATAAATTTTCGTATTTTCTTTATTAATTTTTTATTATCAATAACAGGTCTATTCATTGCTTCAAGCATTTTTTTGCTTACGTGTTGAAGTGGAATATCAATATATTTAACAACTTTATCCAATTTGTTAATTGTTTCTAATAATTCATTTGTTATCAATGAAGGATATGTGTACATAATACGTATCCAACTTAATTCTTCTATTTTATTTAGTTCAATTAACAGTTCTTTTAATGATGGTTTTCCATATATATCTTTACCATAACTTGTTGTATCTTGAGCAATTAAAACTATTTCATTTACACCTTTTTGAGCAAGTTCTTTTGCTTCTTTAACAATATTTTCTATTTTTCTTGATTTATATGGTCCTCTTAATTGTGGAATTATACAGTATCCACAATTAAAGTCGCAGCCTTCAGCTATTTTTATATATGAACTTGCACCCATTGTAATTTGTTGGCGTTTTATATCTTCCGGGTAGTTATATTCAGGATTTTCATTTACTTCATATCTTGTTTTTTTGTCTTTAGTGATTTTTTTTATTACATCAACAATTTTATCTATATCTGAAGTGCCTAAAAAAGCTAAAGCTTCAGGAATTAATTCTTGTAATTCTTTTTTATGTTTTTGAGGCAGACAGCCTGTTATAACTATTTTTTTGCCAGCGTTTATCATATCAAATATTGATTTTACTGATTCTTTTTCCGCATCATTTATGAATGAACATGTGTTAATTATAACAATATCTGCTTTTGTTTCATCAAGAGTTATTTTATATCCGTTTTGAATTAATTTTCCAAGCATAAGTTCAGAGTCAACTAAATTTTTTGCACAACCGTGACTTATTAAAGCAATCTGTCTCATTATATTTTCTTTCTTTTAAATATTTTTATATTATTTTCTTGTTTAACTATATCGTAATTATTAATAATCATCTCATAAAAATTTTGTGCATAGTCAATTCCGAAATAACTGCTTCCATATTCTATATTATTTATTGGTAAAATTACAAAATATTCAGGTGGATTTTCTTTGAAATGGTTGATTATTCTTGTTTCTCCAAATACGTCATTATAAAACAGAGGACTTAAATTATAATAAAAATCATCTCCTTTTCTGTTTGTTATAAAGTTTATAAAACAACCTTCAGGCAACACAACTGTTTTATCTGTATTTTTTGTATTATTTGTAATGAAATCTGATACTTTTCTTATCGGTTCACCGTCTTTTTTAAAGGTATAAATATTTCCTTTATTTGTCTCAAGAAGATAGTTTTTATATTTAAGTGAAGTAAAATCTTCTGCTGCAAAAAGAAGAATACAAGCACTAAGAAATATAGGAATAAACTTTTCATAATATTTTGAAATTAATATGATTAGGGCAAGTGAACATATTGGAAAAATAAAAATTCCCATATGATTTACATTAAGGTAAAAAAATGACTTTGCACTTGCTGTTATTGCACATAATAACAAGATAAAAAGAGATTTATTTTTATATAACTTTTTAATATTAATAAGAAATAAAATTAAATTTATAAAGGGAATAATACCGAATATTGCAAATATTTTGTTTTGCAATATTAAATGCTTGATATATGAAAAGTCAAAAAATACTCCTACCTTCAAGAAAAATATTTTTAAAGTAGGTGCATTTATAAGGTTTTGAAATAATATGATAGTATCTTTTATTTGATTTATGTTAATTCCTTGCAAGAGGATGTATCCAAAACTTATAAAAGGTGTCAAAATGAAACAACCCAGAGATTTAATTATGTTTTTTATTCCGATGGGTTTAACAAATATAAGTACATAAGCTAAAACTAAAGGGTATAAACTAAATTCGTATTTGTTTGTAATGCTTAGTCCTGCAAACAGGCATGATAAATATGCCATTTTGACATTTCCGTTTTTTATATATTTTATGAGAAAAAGTACTGATATTAAAAATGAAGATAATGCATAAACTATAGCAAATGAATATGTCAGATTTGAATTATATAAAAATGTTGTAAAAACTAGAGAAAACATTATTAATATAGAGAATAAAAAACAAATATGTTTTTTTAGGAATTCTCTTGCAAGTAAATATAAAGTAATTATTATAACTAAAGAGTTGATTATACCTGCAAAATATAAAGTGTTTATTTTTTGTCCAAATAAAAATAGTAGAATAGCATTAAATTGATATGATAAAGGTCCATAAATATTAAAAATATCTTTATATAATACTTTCCCTTGCAATATTTGTTGAGGAATGTAGAATTCTCTGCCTGTATCAATTAGTAATAATCCTTGATGTAAAAAAAAGAAAGGCAGAATTAAACAAAATATAAGAATTAGTAATAGAATAATTCCTTTATCACTTTTAATGAAATTTTGCATATTAAATCCTTTTAGTCAAAAGATAAAGTTAACTGTGGTACATCGTGCATTTTTTGTTTTGATTTTTTCTTTGACAAGTCTTTAGAATAATCTATCTGCATTTTATTCATCAAATCTTGTGCTTTAGAAACAACACAATCAGGAAGTCCTGCCATTTTAGCAACTTGTATGCCGTAGCTTTTACTTGCACTTCCTTCTACTACTTTTCTCAAAAATTTTATTTCGCCATTTTCTTCTGAAAGAGTTATTCGGTAGTTTTTTATTTGTTCAATAGATTTAGGCATTACATTAAGTTCATGGTAGTGGGTTGCAAATATTGTTCTTGCTTTTATCTTTGTTGCAATATATTCTGCAACAGACCAAGCTATTGCAACACCATCATAAGTAGAAGTTCCTCTTCCTATTTCGTCAAGTAGAATAAGACTTTTTTCGGTGGCACTGTTTAAAATATATGCAGTTTCATTCATTTCAACCATAAAAGTAGACTGACCCAATGATAAATCATCAACAGCTCCGACTCTTGTGAAAATTTTATCAACAATACCGATTCTTGCATATGAAGCAGGTACAAATGAACCTATTTGAGCCAGTAGAACAATTAAAGCATTTTGTCTCATATACGTAGATTTTCCTGCCATATTAGGACCTGTTAATATCATAAATTGAGTATCTTCATAATTATGGATATCTGCAATTAATTTTAAATCGTTAGAAACATATTGTCCCATTGGAAGAATTTTTTCAACAACAGGGTGTCTTCCATCTTTTATATATAATTCATTAGTATCAAAGATTTCAGGTTTTATATAATTTGATTCGATTGCTGTAGTTGCAAAAGATAATAAAACGTCTACTCTCGCAAGAAAATGGGCTGTTTCCTTTATAATATCAACAAATGATTTTGAATATTCCACAAGATCAGAGAATATTTTTTGTTCAAGTTCTATAGATTTAAATTGAGCAGAAAAAACATCAGTTTCGTGTTTTTTGAGTTCTTCTGTCATATATCTTTCAACATTAGTAAGAGTCTGCTTTCTGATATAATTCATAGGAACTTGTGAAAGATTTGATTTTGTAACTTCAATAAAAAATCCAAAATTTCTGTTATAGCTTACTCTAAGATTTTTTATACCAGTTATTTCTTTTTGTTCATTTTCAAAATTTCTGAGCCATTCTTCACCGCCCGTTAAAAGGCTTCTGTAATAATCTAAGTCACTGTTTACGTTATCTTTTATTATTCCGCCGTCTTTTATTGTAATTGAGGCATTATCATCAATTGTTCTATTAATTATTGATGAAAATTCAACTAAATCAGCAACTCTATCAGTAAAACTATTTAGATATGGATTTTTAAAACCTTTAAATAATTCTTCTAAGTTAGGAAATAGCGCAAATGTATCTTTTAGTGCTAAGAAATCTCTTGGATTAACGCTTCCATTGCTCAATTTTACTGCTAAACGTTCAATATCACATATTCTATTCAAAAGATTTGAAATATTTAATCGACTTGAGGTATTATTTATGAGTTCTTCAACTGCATTCAATCTTGTATTTAATTCATCTATGTTTTTAATTGGTTGAGTTATCCAAGATTTTAAAAGTCTTGAGCCCATTGGAGTCTTAACTTTATCAATAGCCCAATATAGGCTACCATATTTAGACTTATCTCTTGAAGTTTCTATTAATTCAAGATTTCTTCTTGTCGAAGCATCTATTGAAACAAATTCTGATATCGAATAAGGTTTAATTACATCAAACTTGGGTAGAATACCTTTTTGAGTTTCCAGAATATAATCAATCATAGCACCAGCTGCTAGAAATGCAGGTTTGAACTCATCAAATCCAAATGCTTCAAGCGAAACTACATTAAATACTTCTTTTATTTTCTTTATTGCATTATCTTCATCATAGGATGATAATGGCATCTTTGTACAAGGATATATAGAAGTAATTGAGTCAGGCAAATCAATTTTTTCTTCCGGAACTATCTGAAACGGCATGATTTTTTGTTTTTTTATTGGCGTTAATATTTCAGCCGGTTTTATTCTTGCCAGCTCAGACAAAATTTCTTCTAAGGAACCTTTTGTAACTTTAAATTCACCTGTTGATATATCTGTATAAGCAAGCCCAAATACATTATTAACATTTATTATTGATGCTAAGAAATTATTACCTGTAGGTTCAAGTAAATTAACTTCTGTTATGGTACCAGCTGTAATAGTTTTTACAATATCTCTTTTTACCAAGCCTTTAGCATCTTTGGGGTTTTCTAATTGTTCACATATCGCAACTTTTATATTTTCATTTAAAAGTTTAGGAATATACATATTTAAAGATTTTACAGGGATTCCTGCCATTGGAACTTTTCCGATAGCACCGCCATCTTTATGGGTTAGAGTTAACCCAAGAACTTTTGAAAAAATAATTGCATCTTCAAAAAATCCTTCGTAGAAATCGCCCATTCTGTACAATAAAACTACTTCCTGATATTTTCTCTTAATATCAAGAAATTGTTTGAACATTGGTGTTGCAAGTTCATAATCTACATCAATACTGTTTGAATTCTTGATTTCTTCATTTGTCATAGCTATAATGTATTACAAATTCCGCTTATTTTCAACGAATATACATATCTTAGTAAAGGAGTTTTAATGAAAGGTTGTTTAAGTTTTATTATCAAGACTGTTATTGCTGTTTTGGTATTTTTTGGTCTTTTGCATTTAGGAGTAATTGATTTTATAAAGGACAAAATACAAGAATATAAAACAGAAACATCTTCTCAAGAGAAAATGATAGATAAAACAAAAGATGTTGTTGATTTATCTGAAATTGAAGATGAATATACTATTGATAAAAATCTAAAGATATTAAAAAACAGAATGATAATTGCAGAGCATAATGCAAGCGGACAAAAAATGATTATGATTGAACCAAAAGATGGTGATATTCTTACAAAAGATGATATTAAAAGTGATGATATACAAACCAAAATTGATTCAATAGTAAATAAATATAAATATAAAGTTGTAAAATTTGATAAAATAGAAGTAGTAAAACATGGTTCTTTAGATGGTTTTGGACAAAAAGTTCCCTATGTTAAAGTTGTTGCAAAAATATCAAATCTCCCGATAAAAGATATGGAAGGAATTTTGGGAGTTGCAGAGTTAGAAGAAGGTAAGAATCTTATTATTTTATCTGTTAATGAAAAAGATAAATATTCACAGATTGTTGCAGATGCATTTTATAAGAAAGTGAAATAATGCTTAAGCAATATGAAAAATTGATGCGAAGATGTATTAAACTTGCAAAGAAAAGTGAGGGGCATGTATCTCCTAATCCATTAGTTGGTGCCGTGATTTTTGATGATAATTATAGAATAATATCAGAAGGCAGGCATGAAAAATATGGTCAAAACCATGCAGAAAGAAATGCTATTCTTTCTGCCAAAGAAGATTTAAAAGGCAAATCCATAATAGTTAATTTAGAACCTTGTTCTCATTACGGCAAAACACCGCCTTGTGCTGATTTAATTATAGAAAAAGGAATAAAAAAAGTTATTATAGGAACGCTTGATCCAAATCCTATCGTAGCTGGAAATGGAGTAAAAAAACTTCAAAATGCAGGTATTGAAGTAATAAAAGGTGTTCTTGAACATGAATGCAGAGAATTAAATGAAATTTTTTTTAAAAACCAGTTGGAACATGCTCCATTTATAACGATAAAAACAGCAACAACCTTGGATGGGAAAATTGCAACAAAAACAGGTTCTTCAAAATGGATAACAGATGAATATTCCCGCTGTGAAGTACAAAAGCTAAGAAATAAATATGATGCAATTTTAACAAGTTCTGTAACTGTAATAAAAGATAATCCTTCAATGACGTGCAGAATTAAAAATGGAAGAAATCCTGTAAGGATAGTAATTGATACAAACCTTTCAACTCCTAAGAATAGTAAAATTTACGATAATAATGGAACAAAAGTATATATTATTGTAGGGGAAAATGTATCTGATAAGAAAATAGAAGAACATACAAAATATGCAGAATTCATAAAATGTCCTTTAAAGAATGAACATATTGATATAAAAAAAGCTGTTGAATTAATTTATGATAAAGGAATTAAGAGTATTTTAGTTGAAGCAGGTTCAAAGCTTAATAATGTTTTTGTACAAGAAAAATTAGCAGATAAACTTATACAATTCATAGCCCCCAAAATATTGGCGGATAAAAATGGAATAAGTTTTGTTCAGGGTTGCGTTAGAAATGAAATTTCAGAATGTAACAATTTGGATTTTATATCGACGAAACGCTTAAAAAGAGATATAATAATAATAGCAAAGTTCCTAAATAACTAAAATTTAGAGAGGAAGCTTTATGATTAAAGGTGTTTCTACTGCTGGAAATTCGATCCCTATAAAAAAAGAGAATAGGCCTATAGCCAATATATCAGTTAAACGTTATAAAGAAAGTGATAAGCATCCATATTTTGATAGTTTCGTAAAACATGCAAAAAAATCTACACCTACTTTATTAATATTGACGGGGATATGGACTGCTATTGATAAAACTTCAAAAAATATTCCGGTTAAGAAATCATTAAAGAATAATCTCACAGGTTTTTTTGCCCCAGTATTAATTGCTTCATCAGCACTTTTAGCAGCTGTTGAAAATAAGAAAAGTTCTAAAAATAATAAATAAGTCTGTTTTTATAATTTTTTTTAATGTATAATACATATATGAATCAAGATTTGGCGGAAAAGTTATATAGTTTACAAAAGAATGTACTAGAGTTGCATAATCTTTTTGATTTGAACATGGTCGCAAACCAATCAAGAACAATAGAAGATTTGTTGTCAAAGGTGGCATTTTTAGTAAAATCATCATTGGGTTTGAAAAATATAAGGTTTTTTCTTCTTAACAATGGAATTTTTCAGACCAAGAATATTGTTTCAGATTCTGATTTAGAATTTGAATTTGATGCTGATAATGCTCCATTTTTGCAAACCGGAACAGATGAAATTATTAAAGTTACTAATAAGGATGGAATAATATACAAAGCCTTTTGGAATACTCATAAATTACACGAATTACAAGCAGAGTATTTAAAAGTATTCAGTAACGATACACAGGCATTTTGTGTCTGTTTTATGAGTAAAAAAGAAGATGAATCAGAATTTTCAGAGGATGATTTCAGGTATATAAATCAGGTTTTCAATTGTGTAGAACCAATAATGAGAAAATTTATACAAACAAAAGAGCAAGAGTCGAAGATTGTTGAATTAAATAAAACACTTCATAATCTATCTATTTTGTATAATATTTCTCAAGCGGTTAATTTTATTGATGATTTAAAAAGATTAATAAGCGTAATATTAGATAAGGCAATAGAAACGGTAAATGCAGAAAAAGGTTCATTAATGTTATATGATCCATCTGATAATACTCTGCAAGTAAAAGTTGTATATGGTCTTAAAGACAAGAAGCATGAAGATGATATTAATAATGGATTGATTGAATGCCAAAAAATGAAACCGGAAAGTGGAATTGCCGGAAAAGTATTTACAGAAAAAAGATCTATAATCACAAATTTAGGCGGACAAGATCCAAGGTTTAATAAGTTTGATGATGGAAGTAATGTTTCTTCTTTAATATGTGTTCCTTTAATTGCGAAAGGTGAATGTATAGGTATTATAAATATTACAAATAAGAAAAACGGTAAATTATTTAATAAAAAAGATTTAGAGTTTGTAGAAGCATTAGCAAATCAGGCAGCAATAGCTGTTGATAATGCTCAATTATATGAACTTGCAACAAAAGATGGTTTAACTAAGTTATATATACACAGACATTTTTATTTTTTGTTGGAATCAGAGATAAAACGAGTTCAAAGATATCATCATGTATTATCTTTATTAATGCTTGATATTGATAATTTTAAACAAGTAAATGATACATATGGACACTTAGTTGGTGATATGGTTCTAAAAGAAATAGCAGCAACTATTCAGAAAACAATAAGGCATGTAGATATTCCAGCCAGATATGGCGGAGAAGAATTTACTATAATCTTGCCAGAAACAGCTGCTTTAAATGCAGTAATCATTGCTGAAAGATTGAGGAAAAAAATAAGCGAAATAGAAGTTAATGTTGATAATGAAACAGTAATCAGACCAACTGTCAGTATTGGTATTTCAGAATATCCAAATGCGTCAGAAGATATAAAAGAACTTATTGATTGGGCAGATAAGGCATTATATGTTTCAAAAGAAAACGGTAAAAATTGTATTCATCTGTATTTTGATGGAATGTTTACCCGTTATAATCCCTCATAATTGTTTGTAAACAATCCTAAAGTTTTTGACTTAGCTGATAATCGTAAAAACATGATTGCAATATAATATATTGTAGGTTATATCTAAAGAAGGTAAAAATATTGAAAATAGCAATATATCCAGGTAGTTTTGATCCAATTACCAAAGGTCACTTAGATGTGCTAAAAAGAGCTGCATATATTTTTGACAAGGTTATTATTGTTGTTTCAGTGAATGTAAATAAAAGAAGTTTTTTACCTTTAGAAGATAGGCTTTCTCTTATAAGAGAATCTTGTAGTGAATTAAATAATGTGGAAATTGATAGTTTTGATGGATTAACCATTGAATATGCCAAAAAGAAGAATGCAAATGTTTTAATAAGAGGATTAAGAGCTGTTTCTGATTTTGAGTATGAGATGCAGTTATCCCAAGCAAATAGTGCATTATGTTCAGATATACACACAGTTTTTTTAATAACGAAGCCAAAATATAACTTTATATCATCAGGTACGGTAAGAGAAATAGCATTAATGAATGGAGATGTTTCAAAGTTTGTACCGGAGCCTGTAGCAAAATATTTAGAATTAAAATATACGAAAGGTTAAAACCATGACAGAGTTAAGAGTAAGTCATTTAATAGATGAAGCTGATGAATTATTAGATAATAAATTTCATGTTGGAAGCTACTGCTTATTTATGAATACTGATGATATACAAGATATATTAAGTAAAATAAGAGCAATTTTACCAGAAGAAATTAAGACAGCGGAAATGATATTAAAAAGACGTGATGATATCTATATGGAAGCTCAAAGCAGAGCTGATAGAATTATATCAGAAGCGCAAAATACTGCAGCAAATATTTTAAGTGAGTCTGAATTAATAAGAGCAGTAAGAGAAAAAGCAGCTAAAATTCAAGAACAAGTTAAAGAAAGTTGCGAAGAGATGAAGAATAAAGCTGCAGAAGAAGCAGATGCAGTGAGAAGAAATGCATATCAAGATGCTATGCAGACAAAAGAAGGTGCACAAGCATATGCAGAACAAGTTCTTAATAATTTAGAAAGAGATATTGAACAAATTCATAGAATTGTTAGAAATGGACAAGATTATCTTGCTCAACAAAAGGATAAAGCTAAAGGCATGCCTGCAGATTATAACAATTCAAAAGCATATGCAGAGTAATAAATTTATAATAAAAAATACAGATAAGTCCTATTGTTAATTGGAGGAAAGTTGGTTAATAAAGTTGTTAAACAACCAAGTTCAGACATGCTTAAAATGATGCCGCAAAGTGTTGATGCAGAAGAAGCTGTACTTGGTGCTATATTAGTAAATCCCATGTCATTAGGACGAATAGTTGAGTATTTGAAACCTGAGAGTTTTTATAAGCCTGCTCATAAAATTATTTATGAAGCAGTATTAGATCTTTTCAGAAAAAATGAGCCTATAGATATAGTTACGGTATCTGAATATTTAAGAGATAAAGAAGATCTTGATGCGGTAGGCGGACGTTCATATATAAATGATTTGGCAATAAATGTTGTAACTACGGCTAATATTGAGTATTATGCAAAAATTATACGAGAAAAAGAAATAAAGCGAGCTTTAATAAATGCCGGTTCAGAGATAGTTGCAAATGCTTATGAAAATGAAGATACGGATATTGTTTTAGATAATGCTCAAAAAATGATATTTAATATTGCTGCACAAAAAGATACTTCTGATTTAGTTGCAATACAAGATTTGGTCGTATCAAGTTATGAGACAATCGAGCGAAGATTTAATAATAAAGATGAATTAGTAGGAGTTACAACCGGTTTTTATGATTTGGATAATATAACTTCAGGACTTCAAAAATCGGATTTAATAATTCTTGCTGCACGACCTTCAATGGGAAAGACGGCTTTTGCATTAAATTTAGCTCAAAATGTTGCATTAAAAGGTAAAAAGGGAGTTGCCATATTTTCTTTAGAAATGCCTAAGCAGCAGCTCGTAAGCCGTATGCTATGTGCAGAAGCTGAGGTTGATTCTCAAAGAGTACGTACCGGTAATTTGCAGCCTAAAGATTGGGAAAAATTAGTTGATGGAATGACTAAACTTTCTGATGCCAAAATATATATAGATGATGCATCAGGTGTTACTGCAACTGATATAAAAGCAAAATGCAGAAGACTAATGATGGAAGAAAAAGAGCTTGGATTAGTTGTAATTGATTATTTACAATTGATGGAAGGCGGTGGAAATCCTAATGATAGAAATCAACAAATATCTGTAATTTCCCGTTCTTTGAAGGGGTTGGCAAGAGAATTAGATGTTCCTATTATTGCACTTTCTCAGTTATCACGTGGTGTTGAACAAAGACCTGATAAAAGACCTATGTTATCTGATTTAAGAGATTCTGGTGCTATAGAACAAGATGCTGATATTGTTATGTTTATATATAGGGATGAATACTATAATCGTGATAATGTTGAGAATAAAGGTAAAGCTGAAATCATTATTGCTAAACACAGAAATGGCTCAACAGGTACTGTTGAATTGTTGTTCCAATCTAATATAACAAAGTTTAAAAATCCGACTAAAACTACAGAATTTTAAATTAATTTTTTAATTCACTGTAAAGTTCACCAATCATATATAAACTACCTGTCACGATTTTTAATTCAGGTTTTTGTAAAAAGTCTTTTAATTTGTTTCTATTGAACTGTTTAATATTTTTAAGTTGAGAGTTGTTCTTTTTATATTCTTCAAAAGATATTGCATTTTTATTATTGAATTCATAAAAATAAATTTCATCATCTTCATTAAATAGTATTTTAGCTATTTCTTTGTAGTCTTTAGTATTTAGAGTTGAATATAAGAATATCCTTTTTTGATTATTGAAATAATAATCAAGACTTTTTCTCAATTCTCTTGCCGCATCAGGATTATGAGCTCCATCAATCAATAGATTTTTGTCTTTAATAAATTCAAGTCTTGCAGGCCATTTTGCAGTTTTAATACCTTCAACTATTGCTTCAGTTTTTATTTTTAGAAATTCAACAGCTTTCAAAACTATTGATAGATTTGCCTTTTGATATAGTCCTAATAGCGGGAATTCAAATTTTCTATCTTCAATATAAACGTAGTTTTTTCCATTTTCATAGTTCATATTTACATAATTTGTAGCAACTATTAGGTTTGCTTTTTTTTCTTCTGCTGTATTTTTTATTACATTGAATCCATTATTAGAAAATTCTGTTAATATTGTCGATTTTGGTTTTATTATTCCTGCTTTTTCAAATGCAATTTTTTCTATTGTATTCCCAAGTCTATCTGTATGGTCAAGTGAAATTGATGTAATTATTGAAAGGATTGGTTTTTTACAAACGTTTGTAGCATCAAATCTTCCGCCAAGACCTGTTTCTATCACTGCTATTTTAACTTTATTATCAGCAAAGTATTTAAATGCAATTGCTGTTAATATTTCAAATTCTGTAAGGTGAATATTTTTCTTCTCTGCTATAGTACATATTTTTTCTATATAAGAAGCAAAATCTTCTTTTGAAATATCAATATTATTAATTTTTATACGTTCAGTATATTCAATCAAATGAGGGCTGGTATATAGTCCTGTTTTATATCCTGCACATTTTAATATATTTGCTAGAATAGAAGATACAGAACCTTTTCCGTTTGTACCTGCAACATGTATTATTTTAATTTTTTCTTGAGGGTTTCCTATCAGTTTTAATATTGATTGAATTCTTTCAAGTCCAAGGTTTATATAAAATTTTCCTTGAGATGTTAAGAGTTCTTTTGCTTGTTCATAGTTCATTTTATTGTACTTTTCAATTGTTTTACAATTTCTTCTGTCGGGTTTGCTTTTGCAAGTTCTTTTGCTTTAGCTTGCATATCAGATAATTTTTCTTTATTATTCATTATTTCTTTTATTTTGTTTAGTAAATTATCACCATTACATTCAGAATCTTCCAAATACAAAGCAACACCTTTTTCACACATTTCTTTTGCATTTTTTCTTTGGTGATCTTGTGCAGCATAAGGATATGGTATAAGTATTGAAGCTAAGTGACATTGAATAATTTCTGTTAAACTTAATGAACCTGCTCTTGCTATTACTAAATCAGAAGCTTTTAACGGATATACCATTTCATCAAAATACGGGCATATCATTAAGTTGTTATTATTTTTAAATTCAGGATATTTTGTTTCTAAATCAATTACTGTGTCATTATATTTTTTCTTTCCTGTCTGTAAAATCACAAAGGCATTCATATCTTCGCTTAATGTTTTTATAATATCTACCATCGCAGAATTTATTGTTTTTGCACCTTGAGAACCGCCCATTGCAAATATAACTTTTTTATCCATAGGAATATTAAGTTTTTTCTTTGCTTCTTCTTTGGTTACGATAAAAAATGCTTCACGAACAGGATTTCCGTTAAATATAATGTTATTGGACTTTAGAACTTTCTTTGAATTTTCAAATGCAACAGAAACAATTTTTGCGTTTGGAGCTGCCATTTTTGAGACTAAACCGGGTACTGAATCACAATCATGAATCATATATGGCTTTTTCAAATTTATTGCAGCTGTTACAATTGGGGCTGAAACATAGCCTCCTGTTGTAAATATAGCATCAGGTTTGTATTTCTTGATATATTTTCTTGCTTTTAAAAATGCAAAGAAAAATTGTATTAGCCATTTTATAAGTTCAGGACTCATTTTTCTTGGCATTCCTGATACATTAACAGGTAAAAATTCAACATTCGGATATTTTTGAACTATTTCAAATTCCAAGTTTTTTGGATTTCCAATATAATAAATTTTTTCGGTATCTTTTTCTTTCAGTAATTTCTCAACAACGGTAAATGCAGGATATATATGCCCTCCTGTACCACCACCTGAAATAAAATATGTTTTATTATTGTCTGACACTTGGGAACCTTCTTATTCTTTTCTTTGATATATTGAGTAAAACTCCAATCATGCACATCGTAATAAATAAAGATGTACCGCCATAACTAATAAATGGCATTGGAACACCTGTTGCAGGAAGCATAGAGCTTGCTACAGATATATTAATAAATGCTTGAAGACAAATTGAAACAGTAATACCTGCTGCTAAAAGCTTGCCAAAAATATCCTCACATTTTGCGGAAATAAGTAATCCTCTTTGTAAAAATGCAAGGAATAAACCTATTATTAAAAGACATCCGATAAATCCGAATTCTTCAGCAAATACAGCATATATAAAATCAGTATGCCCTTCAGGCAGCCAGCCTAACTTTTGTCTTGAATTTCCGTATCCTTCACCGAAGAACCCACCTGCAACAAATGCTAACATTGATTGAATTATATTATAACCTGCTCCATATGGGTCTGCTTCAGGGTGCAGCCAGGTTTCAATTCTTTGTTTTTGATATGAATGGAATACAAAACTTAACCCGAATATTCCCATTCCTATTGCCGATATAATCAGCTTTATGCTGCCACCTGCTGCAAAATACATAAACATTGATGAGGCTAATAATATAAGTACCATACTTAAGTTTGGTTGTTTAAAAATTAATCCGACCATGATTAAAATAGGAATATAATATTTATAAAGTTTACTGTTAAAAAGATTTATATCTCTGGAAAAGGCACTAGCAAGAAGCATTATTACAGAAAGTTTTGCTGCTTCAGACGGTTGGAATTGTATTGGACCTATTGATAACCATCTTTGGGCGCCATTAACTGTTGTTCCAAAAAAATGTACTCCAACTAAAAGACCTATTATTATCCAGGCAAATGGTAGTGATAATCTGTTTAAAGCTTTATAGTTAATTTGGCTTATTGTGAACATTCCGATACAACCAAGAATAAACCATACAAATTGTCTTGCAACAAAAAATGTTGAATGTGTCCCTTGGATTATACACTTTGGTGCTCCTGCTGAAAATATAGCCAGAAATCCTACTATAATCAAGAATAAGACTATAAATATAAGTGTATTATCATATGAAGACAGAAATACTCCGTCATTATTATTGTTTTGTCGACTATAGTTTGGATTTGACATAGTTCTTAAACACTTCTCCTCTGTGTTCATAGCTGTTGAACATATCGTAGCTTGCACAAGCCGGTGATAAAAGTACAATTTCATTATCTAATTTTAATGATGTATCAATTGCTTCTTCAAGTGAATTTGATAATATTATATTATTAAACCCATTCTTCTCCATATTTTCTTTGAAACGCTGAGTTGCTTCTCCTATAAGAATTACAGTTGAAACATATTTGTTTATGTAGTCTTTGCAAAATTCTGTTAAATCGGTATTCTTATCTCTGCCACCTGCAATAAGAGTTAATTTTTTTCCTTCAAATGCTTTTATTGCCACAAATGATGCTTCAGGATTTGTTGCTTTTGAATCATTATAGAATGATTTACCTTGAACATCTGCTACATATTCGATTCTGTGTTCTACTGCTTTGAACGACATAATTTGTTCTTTTATATGTTCATTTGAAATTCCGATAAGTTTAGCAACAACAATTGCACACATAGTATTTTGATAATTGTGCTCACCTACTAATGAAATTTTGTTTAGTTTTATTATTTCTTCTTCTTTGTCTTTTTTGAAATAAATTGCATCGTTCTTTATATAACAACAGTTTTTCTCAAGTTCTTTTGCGTATATAAATTTCTCACCTTTATATTGTTGAGCAAATTTATATATTGTTTCATCTGCGCCTGAAAATACCGCATACATTGGTTGTTTATAATCTTGGAAAAGACTTGCTTTAGCATCGAAATAGTTTTGTAATCCTCCGTGCCAATCAATATGATCAGGGGTAAAGGTAAGAAAACATGCAATTTGAGGTCTGAATGTAGGTGCTGTTGCCAATTGGAATGAACTAACCTCACATACATAATAATCTGGATTTTTTTCGATTAACGATGTTGGAGGTACTCCTATATTCCCGCATACAGGTGCATTATATTCACTATTTAAAATATGTGATGTTAAAAATGTTGTTGTTGTTTTACCATTAGTTCCAGTGATTGCTATAAATGGTGAGGTTGCTTCAAGATAAGCTAGTTCAACTTCTCCTATTACAGGTATATTTTTTTCTTTTAGCCTTGAAAATATCTCGCTTTTGGGCGGAATTCCAGGGCTTGTTATTGCTATATATGAGTCATTGATGAATTCATCACTATGAAGACCTGTTTCAATTTTGATTCCTTCTTTTTCAAGTTTTTCAACTGTCTCTTTATCTTTGTCCTGTAATGGTTTTGATTCCGTTATAAAACAATCTGCTCCTTTACTTGATAAGTATTTTGCTGCTGATATTCCACTTTTTGATAATCCTAAAATAAGGACTTTTTTATCTGTCCATTTTCTTTTCATATATTACCTACCATAAAATTTTAAAAAGTATTACTGCTATTGTACAGAAAATAAAAGTAACCAAAGAAAATACAGTCACAATCTTGTTTTCGTTCCATCCGCATAATTCAAAATGATGATGAATTGGACTCATTTTAAAAACTCTTTTACCTGTAAGTTTGAAGCTTGTTACCTGAATAATAACAGATAATGTTTCTATAAAGAAAACCATGCCTATAAATAATATCCAAAGTTCAAATTTACCCATAACTGCAATTGTTCCAAGTAGTCCACCTAAAGCTAAAGAGCCAGTATCACCCATAAATACTTTTGCCGGATATCTGTTATAGTGCAAAAATGCTATTGCTGAACCTACGGTTGCGGCTGATATTATTGCTAAATCATTATGACCTGTTATTGCACATATTACTGTTGAAGCAATCATTGCAATTGCTATGTTTGATGTTGCTAATCCGTCTAATCCGTCTGTTAGGTTTACAGCATTAGAAACTCCTGTCATAAAGAGTATTACAAAAAATGGATATATATAGTGTAAATCTAAACTGTATTGACCTATGTTTAAATATGTTTGTCCTGATATTGTCATGTAAACCGCAGGAAGTAAGGAAATTGCAATTTGTAAGAATAATTTATTTCTTGGCGTTAATCCTGCTTTATTTGCTTTATGTTTTATTTTCCCAATGTCATCACTTAAACCTGCAAGCATAAAAAAGAACAATGTCATAAGGGTTATTAATGAAACTGGTGTTAATGATTGATTCATTGTTAAAGCTGCAAGTGATGCTAATATAATAGGAATTATTATAAATACACCACCTGTTGTTGGTGTACCTGCTTTTTGTGCATGGCGTTCAGGTGCATCATCTAAAATATATTGGGTATACATTTTTTTCTTTAAAAAATCTATATATACAACTCCGAATAACAATGTTAATACAAATGCAACAAGCATTGAAACTATAATTAATATGTTGAAATCCATGATTATTTATCGAGCTCCTCAATTATTTCTTCAAATTTCATAAATCGTGATGCTTTTAATAAAATGTTTGAACCAGACGGTAGATTTTTTTTGATAAAAGCAACCAGATCTATTTTATTATCAAAGTGAAATGTTTTTTTATTTATAGGGTTTATATGTTTTGCAAGTTCGCCTATTGTTAGGACATAATCGCATTCAAATTGTTCTAAAAATTTACCTGTTTCACTATGGTATTCTTCCTCGTTTAATCCTAATTCACCCATATCACCTAAAACTACTGATTTGGGTGATTCTGTGTATAATAAAAATGTTTTTAGTGCGGCTTTAACAGATTCCGGATTTGAATTGTAACTATCATTAATAATTTTAAAGCCTTTAACTTCTTTTATATCCCATCTTTTTTCAATCGGTGCAAATTCCTCCAAGCCTTTGGCTATAATATCTGATGTTAACCCTGCAAATAGCCCTGCTTCAATTACACTTAGAGCGTTTTGTATATTATGTTCACCACCAACATTGAGTTTGTACTCTTGATTTTTGTAATCAAATCGACAGCTTTTTGATGTCATTTCTTTTATTTCTAAATTTTTATCTTCTAAACTAAAATAAACAGTTTGATGTGTTTTATCGTTTATTTGTTCTATAAGTTCATTTCTATGTGAAATTAGTATTCCTTTTGGATTTAAATATTTAGCAATCTCAAACTTTGCTTTTGCAATATTTAATAATGAACCAAGTCTACCAATATGTGCACTTCCGACATTTACAATAACTGCAATATCTGGCTGAGCATATTTTGATAAAAGTTCTATTTCGCCAAGTCCACGCATTCCCATTTCTACTATAAGATATTTTGTATCATTTTCTAATGAAGATAATGTTTGGCATAAACCTATTTCGTTATTGTGATTTAAAATAGATTTTATTGTTTTTCCTGCATTCTTAAAAACACTGTACATCATCTCTTTTACTGTTGTTTTTCCGCTGCTGCCTGTTACTGCGATTGTATATGGTTTGATTTTGTTTTTATAAAAATTTGCAAGTTGAAGATATGCTTCTTTTGTGTCTTCTACATAAAGAATTAAATCAGCTTTGTTGAATATTTTCGTTTTATCTGATGTGAAATATCCTTTTGCACCGGAGTCTATTGCTTTTTCTATAAAATTAGAACCGTCAAATGATTCACCCTTTAACGGAATATATATATCTCCTGCTTTTATTGTTCTTGTATCAGTTGAAAATTCAAATAAATTATTACTGTCTTCACTCTTTATAATTTCAGCATTTGTAGCCTTTAATATCTCACCAAAATCAAGTTTCATATTATCCCCAATTCTTCAATAATTTTACCATAAAACATATGTTTGAACTCAATTGTTAAATAAAATGACTGTTTTCATTTTATATGTTATTCTCATTGTAAGGAGTTTAAATCTTAATTGTATGCAATATGATAATTTCGAAAATTTTGAAAAATTTCTTGAAAGTGTAGATTCAGATTTAAAGAAAATTTTTGATTATCAAAAAGAATATATCTTTTGTAAAAAAGGTTGTTCTTTATGCTGTGAAAATGGTGACTATCCTTTGTCAGAATTAGAGTTTAAATATATAAAAATTGCTTATGATAAGCTTGATGAAACAACCAGATTACAAATTGATAAAAATATAGAAAAAATAAAAAGCGAGAAAAAAGAATTATATTGCTGTCCTTTTTTGGTAGATAAAAGTTGCAGTATATATAATCATCGTCCTTTCGTTTGCAGGACTTTTGGAGTGTTGACCGAAGATGCAAAAGGAAATCCTGCATATCCATCGTGTGCGGTAAACGGTCTGAATTTTTCTCAGATATATGATAAAGATAAAAAACATTTATCGATGGATTTAGTTTTAAAAGGTGGATTTAAAATTTTACCTAAAATATTTCGTTTAAGTAATAAAGTAATAATGAATTTACCTTTGGCTAAAGAACTTAATATTGATTTTGGTGAAGCTAAAAGATTAATAGACTTTTTTTGATTTTGTGGAACTCATAAATAAATCTTCCGTCAAAAATAATTAAGTGAGAAGTGAGAGGGTTTATTATATGAGTATTCAATACCTTGAAGATTTATGTTGTGAGGATACTTATCTTAACATAGAAGATGAACAAGAAGAAGTAGCTTCATTTAATAGTATTGTTCATAAAGATGATATTTTGCAAATGTATTTAAAAGATATTGGTAAGACAAGGCTTTTGAAGAGAGGGGAAGAACAAGAGTTGGGGAAAATTATAATGGAAGGGGATGAGCATACCTCTTTAATTGCAAAGAAAAAACTTGTTCAAGCAAATTTAAGGTTAGTTGTCAGTATCGCTAAGAAATATACAGGACAAGGCGTATTATTTATGGATTTAGTCCAAGAAGGGTCCTTAGGTCTTATTAAAGCAGCCAATCGTTTTGATTATTCTAAAGGTTTTAAATTTTCAACTTATGCTACTTGGTGGATTCGTCAAACAATAGTTAGAGCCATTGCAAATAACTCAAAAGTAATAAGAATTCCCGTGCATATGATAGATAAAATAAGACTTGTGAAAAAAGGAATATTTGAATTAAGTTATAATCTTGGAAGAGAACCATCTGTTGAAGAAATCGCAAATAAATTAAGAATGCCTGTTAAACAAGTTGAAATGGCTCTTAATACCATAAAATTAGAACCTGTTAGTTTGGATACTCCAATTGCTGAAAATCTTTCTTTAGAAGATTATATTTCGGATGATAATTATTTATCACCTGAGATTAATACTCAAAGTAATATGCTTAGAATTTATATTGATAAAGTACTTAATAATTTAACACCAAAAGAAAGAAAAATTATAATTGGTAGATTTGGGCTTGACGGAAATAAACCTAAAACTTTAGAAGAGCTGGGAAAAAATATGGGTTTCTCTAAGGAAAGAATTAGGCAGATAGAATGTATTGCATTAAGAAAATTACGAGCTATTGAGAATATTAAACATTTAAAAGATTATCTCAATTGATTTTATATAAAACGTTTGTTAATTAATCCTTGTTCAAATCCCTTATAATATGCTAAAATAGTCCTTGTAGATTATCAGAGTACATTATTATAAGGGAATTTTACATGAATATTTTTAGTTTATTGCTTGGTAAACAGTATAACGTTCTTACATATTTGCCTGAAGCAGTTTTAGTTATTGATGAAACAGGTAAAATTCACTATGCAAATAAAAGTGCATTCAAACTTTTTGAAACTAATAAATTAAGAGGTAAAAATATCAATGAATACTTTATCATCAACTCTGACAATATCATCTCAAACAAAGATGAAGAAATTAAACAAATTCTTAAAATCGTTTCAGAAGAACAAAATACAAAAATTACAGATGTTAAAGTTACAGATGTTTCTTCAGGAAAAAAGAAACGATACATTCTCACAATCATTGATAATACACAAGATCACTCATTGTTAGATCAACTTATTACGGAACGTCAGGAACAGAAAATTTTGAATCATACAAAAAATGTTCTTTTGACAAAAATGTCTAATTATTTATGTTCTCCACTTCATTCTGTTGTCGGATTTTCTCAAGCAATGCTTGAAGGGCTTAGCGGAGAAATAAATGAAAAACAAACAAAATATTTACAAATAATGAATTCTAATTCATCAGAACTGTTGTTATTTCTTGAAAAACTCATTGAATTATCACAAGTTGAAGCTGATATCTATAAGTTTGATTATAATAATTTTGATGTGGCAGCTCTTCTATCTATAGTTACTAATGAATTAAATGTAAAGCTTAAAAATAAAGATATAAGAATTACTGTTAATACTTCTGATTTGGTAAAACAGAATTGTTATTCGGATAAAAATGTATTAAAAACAGTAATGTCTAATTTACTTTCAAATGCGATAGAATTAATTGAAACTGGTGCTATAAGCATAAATATGTCAAATCCGATTCCTGAATTTTTGTTGGCAAAAGGCTTTGAAGTTAGTAGTAATATTAATGAAAAATCTTATCTTATGTTTGAAGTCGCTTGTAAGGGGTTAGATGCTACTCTATATAATAATGAAGATATTTTTGATCCTTATGTACAAGTTGAAAAAAATTCAAAGAAATATTTACTACAGAGTCTTCTTTTGGGTAGTACAAAAAAATATATCAGTAAATTAAAAGGAGAAATTTGGATTAACAATCAATATGCAAATCAAGTTTCATTTGTATTTATAGTTCCTATTGAAAAAACAATTGTAGAAGAGATTCAGGCTTAATATGGCTCAAGTTGAATTAAAAAATGTTACTAAGATATATGATAAAAATAAGATAATTGATAATGTAACACTGGAAGTTAAAGATAAGGAATTTTTGGTTTTGGTTGGTTCCTCCGGTTGTGGTAAATCTACTTTGTTAAGAATGATAGCCGGACTTGAAGATATTACAAATGGTGAAATTTATATTGATGATAAATGTGTAAATAATGTTCATCCAAAAGAAAGAGATATTGCTTTTGTTTTTCAGAATTATGCACTATACCCGCATATGAGTGTATATGAAAATATGGCTTTCCCTTTAAAAATGAGAAAAATGCCTAAAAAAGATATTGATATAAAAGTGAAAGAAGCTGCAGAAATATTGAATTTAACAGACCTTTTGCAAAGAAAACCAAGGCAGTTATCTGGTGGTCAAAGACAAAGAGTTGCTTTGGGTAGAGCTATTGTACGAAGTCCTAAAGTATTTTTAATGGACGAACCTTTATCAAATTTAGATGCAAAATTAAGAGTCCAAATGAGGGCTGAAATAAAGAAATTGCATGAAAAACTTCAGACGACTTTTATTTATGTTACCCACGATCAAACGGAAGCTCTAACAATGGGGGATAGAATTGCAGTTATTGATAAAGGAGTTATTCAACAAATTGGTACTCCGCTTGAAATTTATAATAACCCTGTTAATAAATTTGTTGGCGGTTTTTTAGGCTCGCCATCCATGAATTTTATTCCTTCCGAAATTATAGACGCTTGTATAAAAATTAATAATTCAAGTTTTAATTTAACCGAAGCACAAAAAAATAAACTTTCAGGTAAAGAACGAGTGCTTATTGCTATTAGACCTGAATGCTTTAATATCTTAAATTCAAACTTTTCTTTTGATGTTAATGTAGATATATCTGAGATATTAGGTAATGAAAAAATAATATATTTTAAGGCCAACAAAACTCTATGTTCTGCTGTATTACCGACTGAAGTTGATACTGCAAAAAACGTCAGATTATCTATTGATACTAATAAATTATTATTTTTTGATATTGAGACAGAAAAAAGAATTTTCTAATTTATAACTTAATTATTCTTTTATAATAATTAAGTTATTTGCAATCTTCATTTTGCAAGTTGGAAGAACAACATCTTGAAGCCCATTTGCAATACTTATAACACTACCTGCTTCAAGAACTACATCTTCACCTTTATAAGTAAATGTATAATCTGTTTTTCTATCTGATCTGATAGTGATTTGATTCATTTTTTTCTCCTTAATCAATAATTCTTCTACCTTCAATAGCTTTTGCTAGTGTTATCTCATCTGCATATTCTAAGTCTGAACCTATAGGAAGTCCAAAAGCTATTCTTGAAATCTTTATATTAAAAGGTTTTAGTAATTTTGTTATATACATGCTCGTAGCTTCACCTTCTACTGATGGACTTAAAGCTAATATTACTTCATTTATTTCTGTATCTGTAACTCTTGTTAGAAGTTCTTTAATTCTAATGTCTTGAACTCCTATTCCATCTAAAGGAGAAAGTGTTCCTTGAAGTACATGATATAAACCTTTATATTCTCTTGTTTTTTCAATTGCAATTAAGTCTTTTGTTTCTGCAACAACGCAAATTACTGATTTATCACGCCTGTCATCACTGCATATTTCACAAGGATTTGATGCTGACATATTAAAACAAATACTACAATAATGAATGTTTTCTTTTGCTTCAACTAATACTTGTGAAAACCGCTGCACTTCAGATAATGGCATTTTTAACAAGTGAAAAGCCATCCTTTGTGCCGATTTTGGACCAATCCCAGGAAACTTTTGAAAAAATTCAATAAGTTGTGCTAACGGTTTTGTATATTCCATATTTAGAATAGTCCGGGAATATTGATACCAGCAGGAACAATGCCTTTCATTTTATCTTGCATTTTCTTTTGTGCATCTGCCGTAGCTTGTTTCATTGCTGTTGTGATTAAGTCTTCAAGCATTTCAACAGATTCATCATCTACAGATTCCGGATTTTCTGCATTGATAGCTTGTTTAGTTATTTTAATTGATTTGAATTTTCCATGTCCGTCACAAACAACAGTAACTGCACCATTAGCTGCTTCAGCTTTAATTTCTGTCTCTGCTAAATCTTTTTGAGCATCTTGTAATCTTTTTTGCACTTGTTGTGCTTGTTTCATCATATTTGCTAAATTCATCATTTTAAACTCCGTATAACATAATCCCGTGCAAATATTATAAGACAAGCATTTGTTCTTAGCAAGTAATTATTCCATTAATTCTGAAAGTCTCATTTCTCTTTTTCTCTTTGGTTTTGTCTTTGTTGTTGATGTTTTATCTTTCATATGTTCAAAACCACATAATCCTACAAGCATTTTTTCGTTAGAATCAAACATAAAAATTTCTTTTACAAAATTTACTATTTCGTTCATATTATTCCTTCGCCTCTCACTTTTTATATTTTATATAACTACTCTACAATTATTAAAGTTCATTTTTAACCTCCAATTATGCTATATTTATTTCTATGGAGAACTATTTAGAAATTAATTATGATAAGAATTTAAAAATGTTATTACAGGCTTTTTCTTATTGTGAAAGCTTTTTTACTCATGATGAATTAATTAATGAACTTTTATCTGAAAATGATCTAAAGAAACAATTGTGCTTGATAGAATTGAAAAGACTTAATTCTCAGACTGAAGCAGATATTTTAGTATCTAACTTAATCAATCATTCCGGTCCAATAAGAGAAACAACTTCTTATAAAATTCTTGAGTTAATTAAAGATGAAATGTATAGAAACTTATTCCAAGAAAAAGAAATGATAGATATATTTGTTAAAGCAATAACAGATATTAATCCTTCTGTTTCTCGTAATGTTGTTCAGATTATCACTTATATTGATGATTCTGTGTATTTATATGAATCTATTTTGGCTGCGATTAATAATACTCTTTCTCAGCTTGATGATATAAAACAAAATCATTCTTATGTATCAAATAAAAAAAATTTTAATTTGTATTGGAATTTGGAAGCAATTATTAGTATATCTACTAAAATAAAACCTTGTAGCAAATTAATAGAGATACTTAAAGTAACGGCGTTATCTAATGATTATACAATTCGAGAAAAAACGGCAAAAACTGCTATGATATTTTCAAAATCTATTGTTGGATTTGATGATGTACTTAGTATTTTAAAAGATGATGAAAATGTATATGTTCATAGATATATGTGAATATAACAAAATCATGTTATAATTCTTGAGTATTTAAGAGGATTTTTGTATGTTTATTACTCAATTTATAAAGTTTTTAAACTATTTTGGTAGAGGTTATCAATTTAGATTAATCTATATGTTGTTTTTATCTTTTATGATAAATCTTTTAGAATTTTTAAGTATTGTTCTTGTCTTTCCTTTTATTATGATAATGGTTAATCCTGGCAGAGTTGTAAATAACCCGATAGCTATATTCGTTGAACAAAATTTTAATGTTCATGGTGTAAATAATATGATTCTTTTTATAGGTTCTTTAATTGCAGGGGCAATTATAATAAAGAATTTATACAGTATTCTAATTCAATATTGGCAAAGTAAGATGATAAGTCAATGGGGATTAGAAGTTAAAGAAAAAATGTTGGAATATTTTCTTTATGCACCATATGAAGCAGATATACAAAAGGGCGATAACAATATTATAAATAAAATAACTCTTAATGTAGATGATGTAATGCAATATTTTGTATCAAAAGTTATTTCTTTTATATCAAATAGTTTTGTTATTGTCTTAGTTTTTATTGTACTAATCTATATGTTGCCATTGTATACAATTATAGCTGTGTTTTTCTTTGCTGTGGCTGGAGCATTACAATCCGGATTTGTTAAAAACTGGGGCAATAAGCTTTCGATAAAGAAAATGAATCTTACAAATGGTCCATATAGTTCTGTTATTAATAGTTTGAGTTGTATTAAAGATATTAAAATTAATGGTAGTCAGAAATATTTTTATAATATGTATACAGATATATCTGAAAAAATGATTCCATTTAATGAAAAAATAAATATAATTCCTATAATTCCTCAATATATTATAGAAATAATTTTTATATTTACAATGACTATATTGTGTTTAGGAATTCTTGCTCAATATGGTGAAAATCCGACAAATATACTTGTTACTTTTGGTGTTGTTGCTATTGCAATTTATAGAGTAGTTCCTCAAGTTTATAAAAATCAGGTTTATTTGAATTATATAAATCTTACAAAAAATAAGGTTGATGATTTATTTAAACTATATGAGGAGTATTCTTTATACGAATATTCCAAAAATAAAGATACAAAAGAAAAGATTCCTTTTAATCAAAATATTGTTGTTGAAAACCTATATTATTCATATGATAAAAAAGAGGATGTTCTCAAAAATATCAATTTAGAAATTAGAAAAGGTGAATTTATTGGGATAGTTGGTTTGTCAGGTGCTGGTAAAAGTACATTAGTTGATTGTTTAATGGGGTTGCTTGACTATAAGGGTTCAATATATGTTGATAATGAACGTTTAAATGCTGATAATATTCAAAAGTTTAGGAATATAATTGGATATGTCCCACAAAAAACTTCTACGGTTGAAGGTGATATATATGCTAATGTTGCTTGGGGTATTGAAAGAAAAGATATTGATAAAGAAAAAGTTGATGAGGTTTTGAAAACAGCTCAATTATATGATCAATTAAAACAAACAGAAAACGGTTTAGAAATAGAGTTAAAACAAGATGGTTCAGGCTTATCTGGCGGACAAATGCAAAGAATTGGTATTGCTCGTGCTCTTTATAGAGATCCTGAAATTATAGTTCTTGATGAAGCTACAGCAAATCTTGATGTAAAAATTGAAAATAAATTTACTGATATATTATCTCATTTAAAAGGAGAAAAGACTATTATTGCCATTGCTCATAGGTTAAGCACACTTATTAATTGTGATAGGATTGCATATGTAAAAGAAGGTACAATCATAGATGTTGGTACATTCCAAGAACTATCGTTGAGACACGGTGATTTTGAAGAAATTGTTAAATTATCAAGAATAAAACTGGATGATAATGTTAATGAATAAGATAAATCCCCAATATTTTGGGGATTTATTTTATTTCTTCATATAATGTGCAAGCTTCTTGGACGGAAACATTATTTAATGGTATTTTAATTATTCTTACTTTTATTTCTTTATCTGCTTGTACAATTTTTATTATGTCACCTTCTTTTAATTGTTTTGCAGGTTTTGCAATTATATCATTAACATATATACGTCCTTGATCTGATACTTTATTTGCAACAGTTCTTCTTTTTATTAATCTTGAAACTTTTAAAAACTTATCTAATCTCATATTGATATTATATCAGAAATAATAAAAACACCTCTTTTTTAGAGGTGTTTTTGTTATCTGAATTTTAATTATTTGTTTGTTCGTTTTTCAAGTTTTTCAAGTCGTTTTTCAAATTCCTTATTCTGCTCAAGAAGCATTTTGTTTTGTGTTTCCAGTTCCGTAATGCGTTTATCCAGTCCTGTTACTTTCGCTGTTAATTCTTGTATCATAGAGCAGAGTTCTTTTATTGAATTAACCATTGCATAGAAAATCTCTTCTGTTTTTATCCTTAAGAAACCATCATTGCCTTGAATTACAGAATTTGGGAATACCTTTTGTAATTGCTGAGCTATAACACCAACATGCGGAGTTTTGTTTTTATCATCTTTATAAGTATAGTTTTTAACTTCTAAAGCATTTATTTCTTTTAGCCCTGCAGTACTATCACTTAATATATTCTTTTTACGTTCATCGGACATTGTTGCTTTTAAGTTATCAATTTCATCTTTTATTCCTTTAATTTCAGCTTTTATACCACCGGTACTTGAAAATGTTCTTAAATCATTAATATATATTTCATTATCATCAATATATATTTTCCCGAATTTAATAACATTGTCACTACCGGTTGATTCCAATGTGATTTTCCCAGGTGTTGTAAATTGTAATCCACCTTGCAAATCAAACCATAGATTTCCTGCATTAGAGTCTGTACTTACAAGTTTGATATAAGAATTTTCTTTTGTAATATTTATGAAAGAATCATCATTTGAGCCAAAATCGAATCTAAGACCTTCTGTTGCACTAAGTTTTAAATATGGTACTTCATCAGCGTTACCAATTTCGAGTCTATCATTAAGAAGTAAATTATACTTCGTGTCAGTAGCAGAACCTCCAGTCGAAGGTGTGATTGCTTTGATTCTTACCAGTCCATATTCTTTTGTTCCATCTATACGAATTGCAGGTGGAAAATCAAATCTTAAAATATTATTGAAAGTAATGTCAGCCCATTTATCTGTTGTATTAGCATGATATCTGTCATATGCATTAATACGTAACTCTTTATCTGTTGCTTTTGTTCCAAGACCACCTAAAACAAGAGATACTGAAGAATAATCATTTCCACCGCCTGTATCTCTTAAATTAAATGAAGCACTACCAAATACACCTTGACCGTTCGTAGGATTGTAACCATTATATGCAGAATCTCCACCATAATAAGAATGGAATTCAAATGTTGGTCTTGCACCATTGAATGGTCTAAATTCAACTTTTCTTGCATTTGCGATAAATTCTTTGTGTGCGGTTGGGTTCTGATAATTACCACCATTGCCTAATACAAGAGTGCTATGACCACTTATAAGCGGAGTTTCATCATCTTCTGTTGCAGTACCAATAAATATACCATAATTTTCTTCAGAACTAACGCTTGAAGCTCCAACTGTGGTATTTGTTGTTCTAACATTTTCGCCTATACAAATATTGTTATTACCAGATTGAACATATCTGCAGGCTTTGTCTCCTATAACGGTATTGCTGCTTCCAGAGGTAAGGTTTCCTAAAGCAAGACGTCCTATGGCTGTATTTCCATCGCCATCTGTATTTCTTTTTAATGACTGTGAACCAATTGATGTATTAAATCTACCTGTAGCTCTTTGCTGTTGTGATAAAGCTCCTATTGCGGTATTTTCATAATAAGCATCATCAACACTGCTATCTTCTCTACCCATCTCGAAAAGTGCGCCATAACCAATTGCGGTATTATATGAGCCACTTTCATTATAGGAAAGTGTTTTCTTACCCAGTGCTGTGTTCCTGTATCCTTCATCGGTTCTTAATAAAGCAAAATGCCCAACTGCAGTATTTTCTCCAATATTATCTGAACTAATATTTTGTAATGTCCCCATACCAAGTGCAACATTACTTGGGTCTAGTGTCAGACGACCAGCATATTTTATATCGGCAGTTGTTGCTGTATCATCATTCTTCATTGTAAAAAATGATATATGTGAATTCATAAAATTAGAATTATCATTTTGAATTGTTTTTTTTAAGATAATGAATTTATCACCAAAATTGCTGTATTTTAAATCACCTGTGTTTATTACACCGATATCAGCTCTTTTGGTTCCAGTGTTATCTGGGTCTGTAATGTCATCAACCGCATCGTCAGTAATGCTTACATCTTCCATGATATCTTCAATGCCATTTTCAGCTTTAGGTGTACTTGATAAACCTAAAATTGCACTTTGGTTGCTTCCTGTACCAAAGTATGCATTGTTACCTTCATTTGTCCAACGCCAAATTGCCTCTCTGTCTGCTCCTGCCTTTCTCGTTATTGTAGGTATTGCGGCTGATAATACAATACTTATAATTAACAAAGATATTAATAATTCAGCAAGAGAAAAACCTTTTAATTTCTTATTCATTGCTTATTTCTTTCCATTTCTTATAATCAAATCTAATATCTTTTATTTTAGTTCCCAATTTTTCTAATTTTTTATTCATGTAATCAATAAGTTTATTTTTATTAAATAATAATTCATTTGCGACAATAGAGTCGGAACAAATTATTGTTAATATATTATCGGTAGATAACTCGTAAACTTTAGACAATTTTGATATTTTATTGCCAACAATTTCATTCCATAAACAACCAATATTGTTAAGTTTTTCGTTCTTATCAGGATGGTAATTGAAATCAATTGTTTTTATTATATCTTCCAAAAGTTCAAAGTTTGAATTATTTATTCTTTTCATAAATTATATTATATAATCTTTTTTTATAACTTACAAAAAGTTAACGTTGTTAAACTTCTAAAAGACTTTTTACTTCTGATATTATTTTTTTATGTATTTCTTTTTCGCTTAGAGTTCCATCTATAGAAATAAAACCATATTCTTTTATCATTTTTTGATATTCATCGAGACATTTACCTTGGTATATTTGAAAACTTTTATAAAAATCACTGCTTAAACCTATATCTCTACCTGATTCCCAATAATCAAGTCCTGTTGTTCCTATAATTCTTTTTAACAAGATTTCAACAGGTACATCTAAATAAAATACCATGTCAGGTTCGGGTGCATAGTCATATAAGTTTTTTAACCATTCTATGTTATGACCTCTTACAACATCCCGTGCATACGCTGTATAAATATATCTGTCTAAAATGACTACAAAACCCGCTTTTAACGCTGGAATTATGACTTGTTCCAATCTATCAGCAAAATCAGCGGCATAAAGAAGACTGAATGTTGTTGCATTTAATAGGTTTCTGTCTTTTGCATCATTTATTGCATCAGCAATAAACTTTGATGTTTTCCATTCACTTACCATAACACCATATGATTGATCTTCAATCCAGCGTTTTAAGCGTTCTATTTGCGTCGATTTTCCAGACCCATCCGTCCCTTCTATTACTATTAATAATCCTTCATATCCATGTTTTGATTTATATTGTGTCATTTATAATATAATTCCTTTTTTAGTTAATATTTCTTGAACCTTTTCTCTAAAAAATACTTGTTTCTTATGAATACTTTCATTTGCATCAATTTCTACTAGACCATATTCTTTTATCATTTTTTTGTATTCGTCATTAACTCTTCTCTGAAAAATTTTGTAACTTTCATATGGATCATTGCTTATTTTCAAATCCATACCTGCTTCATAGAACTTTGGTGAACGATTTGAACATATTCTCTCAAGTGATACATCTTCAGAAACTCTAAAATATAATGTCAAATCAGGTTTAACAGCAAATCCGTATACTTTTCTAACCCAGTCTCTGTCAACACCTCTTGCTACATCTCTTGCGAATGCAGTATAAACATATCTGTCTGCAAGAACAATGAACCCTGCTTTTAATGCAGGAATTATTATTTGTTCCAATCTATCAGCAAAATCTACTGCGTGTAATAGAGAGAATGTTCTTGGACTTAGAAGATTTTTTTTCTTTGCAAGTTTTGTTGTTTGAGAAATTAAATCCGATGAATTCCATTCTGTAAAAATAACATCTTGTTTTCTAGATTTTAACCAATCTCGTAAAATTACAAGTTGAGTAGATTTACCTGAACCATCTATACCTTCAACACAAACAAGTACGCCTGGTAAATTATGTGGTTGATTAAGTCTGGATTTATATTTCATAACTATAATTTTTCTTCTTTCTCTTTTGAAAATAATAACATAAATTTAAGATTTATTTTTTATATTAAAAACTTTTACTATATAAAGTAAAAATGTAACAAAATGTTAAAAGTGTATGTTGTACACGATATTAAATTATGAACCTGTGGAAGTTATACAAATAGAGGATAAAAAATTATATAGTGATAAATAAGTGTTTTCTCTTTCTTATTCCTCTCTCTGATATATAGTGAACTTAACCGATGTGAGTCGGTTTTTTTATTTATTTGGAAATTTATTTCTTTAGAAATAAAAAATTGATGATACTTTAGAAAATGTTTTTCCCTTCACTTGAGTACATTTTTGAACGTTTATTTTTTATATCGGAAGAAATATTTATATCTTTAGTATTCTTTATTAAATTAATTGCATCTATAAGTTTTTCTATGGCTTTGTCAATATTATATGAATTGAAATCTTTCATATCTTGAGCCATTTCAAGATTAGACATAGAAAGTCTTGTCATATCTCTAAAACCACTAGCAGCAAGTTTTAATGCAAGATTGTTATTTTCTGCACTATAAAATAAAGCTTGAGAAACAATCAACGGCATGTGACTAATTAAAGCTACGGCTTCGTCGTGTTCTTTTGCTGTTGTGATAATTATATTGGCTCCTGTTTCAGTAATTATATTTTTAACAAGTTTAAGGTCAGAAGCATTTATTTTTTCACTTGGTGTTAATACCCATTTTGCTCCTATAAAAAGTTCTTTAAATGAAGCATCGAATCCGTTAAATTCCGTACCTGCCATAGGGTGTGAACCAATAAATTTATATGGTCTTTGCTTTTGCATTACAAATTCTTTTACACTTGCACAATCAAGTACAATACAGTTTTTATCTACTATATTTTCTAATTTATCAAGTATTTCGATTGTTTTGTTAATGGGAGAAGCAACAAATACAATATCGCAGTCTTTTAAAGTTTCTAAATTATCAGAGGAATTTAATGTATATTTTTTTGCTTTTTCAATAGTTTTTTTATTTCTTGTAACTGTATATATTGTATGATCAGTTTCTGATAATACTTTTAATAAAGATCCACCTATTAAACCTAAACTTACTATACCAATTTTCATATTAACCTCGTAACCAGATTATCATTATAATCTAAATTGTTAAAAATTGTTAACAAATGTTCATAAATTTGCGTAGTATTCAATTGTATGTAATAATACAAATAAATTAATAGTCTAACCATTCCTTTCTTGACTTATGCGGCTTTAGGTCGCATTTTATTTTATGTGTATAAATTAAAAAAACCATTCATTATATGAATGGTTTTCAATTATTTTTTATTTAATTAGACTTGAACATTGAAAGGATTTGTCGTATTTAAATTTTCAAGAGATTGTAATGCAATTTTATCATCTTCACTTAATTTACCATTTGATAGTTGCATATTTTCATTAATTTTTGTAGAAGCGGTGTTTTTTAAATTTTCAAGTGCTTTATTATCATTTGCTATTTGTTGAGAAGTTTGATTAACTTGTTGTTCTTTTGCTTTTTCTCTTTCTGATTTACCGGTAATAGCTTTTGTTATTTTACCAGCGGCGAAGGAACCTAACATACCTCCTATAAATCCGCAAACAGCACCAACTGCAGTACCAATACCAGGGCAGATTGCTGTACCTATAGCACTTCCAAGTGCAACACCTGCTTTTTCACCAACAATAAATCCAACAGTATCTCCAATTACTTTTACGGAAGATTTACCAAGTTGTTTTACGCCTTTTTCTGCTCCAAGTTCTTGGAAAGTTGGTATAACTTCGCTAACGCCCTCTATTATGCCGCTAAATGCTAGCATAATTCCACCACCAGAGGATTTCATAAATTTGGATACACCGGCAAACTTACCTTTAGTTAGTTTATTTAGTGCAGTGCCAGCTTTGCCTAGTTTTACGGAGTTATTAGCTGCCGGATTTGTAATTGCTATTCTTGAGTTTATTGCTTTTTCTGTTTTTTGAATACAGTCAGATACAGCTTTTTGAGATTTTTTCTCTGCTTTTTCCGCAAAGAATTTTGCAAATTTACTATCGGGGTTTTTCGCTAATTTTTCAGCCCATTTTTGAGATTTTTTGGAGAGTTTATCCGCTTTTGCTCTTGATTTAATAGCTGCTTTTTCTTCTGTAAAAACATTTTTTGCCAGATTTGCGTGTTGAATATAATTCTTTAATCTGGTAGTGAGTTTACCTTCCCCTTTTAATAATTGGTTTAAAGCTTCTTTATCAGCCTGACCTAATAGTTTTAAGTTATTATTTTGAAATTTTCCTGATAGTTTTTTATTACGTGTCAAAAATTTTAGTAAAGGAATACCTTCAAAAAATAGTACGCTTGATGCAGCACTTTTTGTTGTACTTGAAAATGTATCAGGAACGTCTTTTAAAGTTTCATTATTTGTATATTTAATAAGTTTTTTTATATCAGCTTCTTTTGTTGGTTGTTGATTTATAATGTTTGTTGAGTTTATTGCACTTACCATATTAAAATCCCAAATCCTTTTCTATACATTTAAATAAAGTATTTTCAAGATAAGAAATTTACTTGTTATACTATATTTGTAACGTTTGTTAAGTAAATGAGAATAAAAAATATATTTTTAATTATATTTTTCTTTAAAATACTTGATATAGAGTATTGTCTTTTTATTTTTGAACGTTTAAGATTCTTATTATTGTGGCAACTTATGATTACAATGTTGTATTCTGACGTAAGCGAGGAAATATGAAAAAGTTATTTATATTTTTTGTTTTATTATCCTTTTTTTCAGTAATGCCAAGTTTTGCTTTAAAAGTTATTGTTAATGAGGGTACAGACAGAACTGTTCCTTCAAGGTGTAGTGGTCCTTCTAATGTAATAGAAGAATATACAGAAGAACCAAATAATGATGTTAGAGAACCGGATCAAGAAGAATTAGTAGAAAAATCCAATGATTATAATTCCGAAAAATATGAATTGGTATATAAGCCTCTTCTTGGTGCAAATATTAGACCTGAGCTGGCAGGAACTTCTTGGGGGTATCCTGTTAATAATATTGAAAAAAGTACAAATGAACAAGAAAAACTTGTTAATAATGAATCTGATGAAAGTGCACAAGTAAAAGAAGTAACGTTAAAAAGATTTACAAGAGAGGCTGCTGATTATTATATTCTTGATACAATAAACCGACCAAATGAGATTATCCCTGCAGGTTTTGAAACTGTTATACAAGAATAAAGTGATTAATATTTGAAGAAAGCTTCCATTAATATAAGATGGGAGCTTTCTTTTTATTTAATATTGAGTATAAAAATGCAAAAAAAAAGGAACTTTTTGGGTTCCTCTGAAATCTTTTTCAATTTCCTCGTGTGTTAGTAAAGGTAGTAAGTAAGGTAAGTATGAATATAAAATTTAAAATTTGAATCTTAATTAAAACTTAATTGAATCCTCGTATTTATATAAAGTATTTTTTCTTTCGAGAATTGCTTATATTGTTTAAAAATTAATATATCTTTACAAAAAAATTATAATTATGAATGCTGATACAATATATTATTATGATGGAATATACAATTTATCAGGTGAATCATGGCTCAGATAATAATTGTTTCTGACAATAATAATACAAAAGAAGAAATAAATTCTCTCAAAATTAAGAATGCATATGAAATAGAATTTGTTTCAAAGGAAGAAAAGTTTGAGGAAATTATAAGAAATGACAAAGCAGATATAATTTTGTTTGATTGTGCATCTAACCTGGATATTTTGTCATTAGTCAGAAAAATAAAGCTTTCTCTTCAAACAAAGGATATTCGTTCCATATTGCTATTGCCAGAGAAAGAGATAAATTATGATATATTAAAATATGTCAATTCATATATCAGAAGACCCTTTGACAAAGACTTATTTATAGCAACATTAAATTCAGCATTACAGCTTCGGGAAACATTCAGAGTATTATCTAAAAACAATAATGATTTAGCAAAAAGTCTGTATCAATTAAATGTTTTATATAACACAAGTACACAGTTGGCAGGTTCTTTGGATAAAACAAAGTTAATTGAAATAATGACAGATGGTTTAGAACAAAGTTTATCATTGTCATTGTGTTATGCTTTAATTTTAAATGAAGTAAATGATATAAAATTAATAATAAAGTCACTTTTCCCTATCTCACAAAGGTTAGAAAATGCTATAAAGCTAAGAGCTTTGTTAAATTATAAAAATTTATTTTCTATTAATCCCTCAATAGATGATATAGAAGTTGTAAAATATAATAAAGATCAATTTGGAGAATACGATTTAAATGTATTCGGGTATGATAATCTTTTTGCACCAATAAATATAAAAAATAAATTTTATGGAATTATAGAAGTTTTTCGAGAAAATGATTTTGCACAAGATGATACAAAGTGTTTTACTACATTAATAAAACAAGTATCACTTCCATTAGAGAGTGCGATATTATATGAAGAGATAAAAGATACAAATATAAAGTTAGAAAAGCTGGAAAGATTAAAGTCAGAATTTATTTCGATAGTGTCCCATGAACTGAGAACACCATTAACATCTATAAATAGTGCCTTGGATATAATTTTAAAAGGTACAACTGGTGAAATTAATGATGCTATGGAAAAATTTTTGAATTTGGCGAAGCGTAATGTGACAAGGCTTTCAGCTATTATATATGATTTATTGGATTTGTCGAAGATAGAAGCCGGTAAAATGGAATTTCGTTTTGAAAGAACAAATATAAATTTACCTGTAGAATTAGTAAAAAATACACTTGAAAGTTGGGCTAAAGAGCAGAATATCAGTATAAATTTAAAATTAGACACTTCATTGCCTGTTGTTTATATAGATACACAAAGAATGGAGCAAGTTATAACCAATTTAATTTCAAATGCAATAAAGTTTACAAAAGAGAATGGAACAATAGAAGTTGAGACATCAAAAATTTCTGCTGAAGAGATAAGAACTAATAAGTTTTTCAAGGAGATTCCGGAAAATTTAAGTAAAGAGTATGTAAGAATAGCAGTAAAAGATAATGGAATAGGAATAGCACAAGAAAATTGGGGTAAAGTTTTTGAGCAATTTAAGCAAATAGAAAATTCATTAAGCAGGAAAGTAGGTGGTTCAGGGTTAGGGTTGCCTATAGCAAAGCGATTAATGGATGTACATAAAGGTTTTATATGGTTAGATAGTGAAATAAATAAAGGTTCAACATTTTATTTGGCAATTCCGATAATGTCTGAAATTGAAATATTTGAACTTTCATTAGAACAAGATATGCAAAGAGCGAGACAGGAGCATATAAATATTTCAATGATTTCTTTATCAGAGAAAGTAGTTGAAGGAAAATCTTTAATAGATAAAATATTAAAAGAGGATGTAATCAGGAAAACCTCTGTATGCAAGGAATGTTCATTGGTTAGAGATAATAGAAGAAACTATTATTTTTATTCTGTGGATATGGATTCGTTTGTTCATGATTTTGAAGTTAGAAAGCTTCAAACATTTATAAAGGAAAATCAATGTGAATATGGAGATTGTGATATATTATACTCATCTGCATTATATCCAGAAGATGGAGAAGTACTTGCTGATTTAATGGAAAAACTTAATTCATTCTCAAAAGGGGATAAAGATGAAGAAGATACTAATAGTTGATGATGAAGCAGATATAATAGAAATATTGCAGTTTGTTTTAGAAGCCGAGGGCTATAATTGTATAACAGCGTTCGATGGAGAAGAAGGATTAAAATTAGCAAGAGAAAACCATCCTGATTTGATTATTCTAGATGTTATGATGCCTAAAATTAACGGATATAAAATCAGTAGGCTTTTAAAATACGATAATAAATATAAAGATATCCCAATTTTGATGATAACAGCGAGATCACAAGAAGAAGATAAAATTATAGGTGAAGAAACAGGTGCTGATGAATATATAACAAAGCCATTTAATGTTGATTTTGTTGTTGAAAAAGTGAAAAGTTATTTAGGAAATTAGTAAATGGAGTTAGTTACTAATAAAACACTGGAAAAATTGAAGTATGACTTGGTTCGAGACGGATTAGTCAGTTATGATGATCTTGAAAAAGCACAAGAAATAGCAATTTCACAGAATGTAAATATAGGGCAAATCTTAATAAAATCAGGTTTAATATCAGAAGATATATTATTAAAGTTTCTTGAAAGTAAGTTACATATTCCATATGTAGATTTGAAGGATTATACATTGGATAAGCGATGTTTGTCATATATTAGTTTTAATGATGCACAAAAATATAAAATTATTCCTTTGTTTAAGATAGAGAATGTTCTAACAGTTTCAATGGCAGATCCGTTGGATTTATTTGCAATAGATAAGATTGTAGAGAAGACAGGTTGTGATATTGAACCGGTTGTTTCAGCAGAAACATTGGTATTAAAGAAAATTGAAGAATATTATAAAACAGATAGTACTGTTGGTCAGATTAATATAGAAAGTTCTGAAAATAAATATAATTGGCAAGAAGAACTTCATACTGATGTTCTTTCAGATGAACATATACAAATATTAATCAGGTCAATATTGAAGCAAGCAATATTGAATAATGTGCATGAAATGTTTTTTGAACATATACCAAATGGTCTTACAGTAAATTTCAGACAAGGTTCAGATATTATAGAAACAGGACAAATTCCATCAATATTGGTTGTTCCTTTTATATCGAAGTTAAAAATGTTATCATCATTAGATGCAAATGTGTGTGAGTTACCTCAAATAGGGAAATTAATTTTTAAAGTTGAAGATATTGTATTAACTGCAAGTATTTCGGCATTTCCGACTATAAATGGGGAAAGAATTTCATTAAAAATATATAAGCCTCCAAAATCACTATTAGAAATAGGATTATCGGAAGTTCAAATAAATATTATCAAAAATGCAATTGAAACTCCTGGTATTATACTTGTATGCGGAGCTTCATTAGTGGGTAAAACTCATATAATATATTCTTTGTTATCTGATTATTCTAATTCAGGTAAGAATATAATGACGATAGAATCTATTTCTAAGTACAATTTAGAAAATATAAATCAATGTGAATTAAATGAAAATATAGGTTTTAATATGGACAAGGCAATGAGATTTATTGAGTTTCAATCACCTGATGTTATTTATTTTGAAGGAATAACAAGTAAAACAGCTCTAGATTATTTTAGTTCTCTTGTCTTTAAGAATAAAGTTCTAATTACGGAGTTTCTTGCAGATAATATGGCAGATTTGAATAAGAAACTTTCATATAATGATTTTGAAATGTTTAAACCATTAATTTCATGTATTGTTTTTGTTCATAATCAAGAAAGAATTGAAGTATTGGATAAAGATGATTTAAATAAATTTATAAAGTAGATTTTTATAAGACAGATGTAACATTATTTTAACATGTTAGAGAATAACTAATAAAAAAATATTTTCAGGGTTTAAAGCGATTGGGAATGTAAAGGATAAGCTCATGAAAATATCAAGTATAACAAGTTATAATGCTGGAAAAGAAATAGTATTAAATTCAAAAAAGCGAAACATAGCAAGTAATACAAATAGAATAAATATAACAAATCCTTCGTTATTATTCCAGCCATATATAGGGAGAGATATCTTATCATTTGGAGCAAAGAGATATAGTGAAACGCTCAAAGAGAATTATTATCAGCTTCCGTCGGGATGTAGTCCTGATGAATTTCAAATAGAAGCAGGTAAGGCATTGAATGATGGCAAGACGGTTCTTGTAGAAGCGCCAACCGGGACTGGTAAGACGGCAATTGCTTATTATGTATCTACAAAAAATATGGAAGAAGGAAAGAAGACCTTTTATACAGCACCATTAAAAGCATTAAGCAATCAAAAATTAAATGAGTTTAAGAGTATATTTGGGGAAGAAAATATAGGAATATTAACTGGAGACAGACGAGAAAATGTAGATGCACCTATATTGATAATGACAACGGAAGTATATAGAAATATGGCATTATCTAATATGTATGGTGAAGATAATCCAATAATGAATAACTTAGGTACAGTTATATTTGATGAATTTCATTATTTAGGTGATAAAGACAGAGGTCCGGTATGGGAAGAGTCTTTAATGTATACTCCCAAAGGTGTTCAAACATTAGAGTTAAGTGCTACAATTGGAAATCCGAAAACATTGAGAAACTGGATAGGTAATTTGAGCGGGACAGACAATGTTAAATTGGTGTCTATACCGTCAGAAGCAAGACATGTTCCATTATCATTTGATATGTTAATGACAAAATCATATGAGAAGTCAGAAAAGAAGATAGAAAAGGCGATAAGGAGAGGAGAAACTCCTGATTTTGAAGATAAATTAAGGGTTAAGAAACCAAAACTTGGTGATTTTAAATCTGCAGTTGATAAATTACAAGAGGAGAAAAAATTACCAGCAATTTTCTTTATATTTAGTAAGAAATATTCACGAGAAGTACTTGAATATTTAGGGAAAGAGGGTGCTGACTTAACAACGCAAGCTGAAAAAGAAGAAATAAAAAAAATAGTAGATAAATATTCTGCCGAAAAATATATAGGAGCAGATTTGGATACTAAGGCATTGGAAAAAGGTTATGCAATACATAACTCAGGAATAATTCCGGGACAAAAAGAGTTAATAGAAGAATTATTCCAAAAGAAGTTATTAAAAGCTGTAATAGCAACGGAGACTTTGGCAGCAGGAATAAATATGCCAGCAAAGACAGTAGTAATATCAAGTCCATATAAACCTTGTGATGAAGATGAAAATGTCGGAAAACTTCTCGATGAGAATAAGATAAAGCTTGAAGAGGGAGAAGAATCTGAAGAAACAGAAGGAGAAGAAAAAGAAAAAGGTCAGACTCCGGTAAGGATATTAACGGCTAATGAATTTAAGCAAATGTCAGGAAGAGCAGGAAGAAGGGGCATAGATACAATAGGTTATGTATATACGATGCCGACAGATAGGGCATCAGAACAAGACTTTTTGTATCTGGAAGCAATGGATTGTAATCCGATTGAAAGTAATTATAATCCTGATTATGCATTTTTATCAGGTTATTATGAGCATAATGTAAATGATGAAGGGTTGCCTGATATATTTGGCAAAACATTTTATGCATATAATGAGGATGAAACACAAAAGAATTCAAAAATAAATGAGTTAATGGAAATAAGTTCAAGGAAGACTAATTTATTACTTTCCAGAGGTTTTTTAAGTAAAGATGATGGTGTAATTGAGCCTACATTATTAGCAAAAATGGCGTCAAAAGTTAAGGGATATGATACGTTAACACTTGTTGAAGCTATTTCATCAAAAGCATTTGAAGGTGTAACACCAGAAGGCTTAGCAATGATTGCATCAAGTATGGCATTGCCAGCAAAGTCAAATGAGACGGAAATCGGATATGATACAGATTTATCATATATTTTTGAAAAAACCATAGAAGGCGTAGGAAATATTCAGCAAAAGTTATCAAGTTCTGTATCATCAATGCTTGCAAAATTTGGAAAGACAATGGAAAGTTTTGCTAGTTATGAAGATATGTTGAAATTTGTAGAGGAAATAGAACAACCTGATGTTTCAGCAGAAAATATAAGATTTGCAATGAATGCACTTGAACAAAAAAGAGCAAAGATGTATAAAATAACTAAAACATCAGGAAATTATACGACAGATGAAATTGTAGGTGCTTTAAAGATGGGCGAGGTTGTTCCTACAAAGGTATTGGAGTCAAGTTTATCTGCAGTTCAAACATATAAGAAAAAGATAAATGCAAGAACAATAGATGATTATATTGAAAAATTACAAGCAGAACTTGAAGGTATGGATATAACATCAAAAGGGAATAAAGCAAAAGCAAGAATTGAAAGAAAAAGAAAAGAAACAGAAGATGCAATTGAGACGGCTGTAAAAATGAAATACATGGAAGAGAATATTCCAAATGCGTTGGCATCAAATCATCAATTTATAAAAAAGAATCCTCCAAGCCAGGTAAAAGAAGACTATAATGATGCGGAGATGGCATACCTCAAGTTAACAATGAAGGACGTACTAATAGATAGAATAAAAGCGTTACAGTCAATAGAAGAAAGTGAAACAGACGGAAGTAATACGGATATAACAAGCTATGATTCTGGAAAAGTTAACAGTGTATTCAAGAAGTTATTGAAGAAATCCGCAGAAATATATAATGCCGAGGTAGAAAACGGAATAAATCCGGGATATAGTCGATATAATAAGGATTCAGCACAAATGGCATATATGTGGGCAAGTTTAAATAATACGAATCCATATGACAGTATGTCAAACTGGTCACAATTAATAAGGATAATAGGAGATAAAGCAGATGAAGGAACATTATATAGAAATATAATGCAGACTGCAGACTTATTAAGTCAAATTGGAGAAATAGCCGATGTTGGAGTAAGGAATTCGCAAAATGAAGAAGACAAGGATTATTATTCATCATTAAAAGATAACGCAACAGAAGCAAGAAAATTATTGTTAAATGAGCCAGTAACCGTATAAAATAATAAGAGAGAGTAGAAACGTATACAGATGGTGAATACATTGTCTGTATACGTTTTTAACGTTTGTCAAGAAATTTACAAAAAAATAAAGAAATATTAAGAAAAAAGGAGAAAAAGAGAAAATACTGGTTGACTATGGAATATGTTTGGCATAGAGTTAATATGCTAAGTGGTAAAATGTATTATCATAAGCGAAAGTCAATAGACAAAAGGAAGTAGAAATGAACGAAAGCAAGCAACAAAGAATGAGAGTTTGTTTGAAAGCATA